>CAJKJS010000246.1 GCA_905200265.1 uncultured Oscillospiraceae bacterium | reverse complement strand
AACCGCCTTTGCCCCTAGGGGCAAAGGCGGTTTTTCGCTTTAATAGAAGATTTGCGGCCCATCGGAACATACCCGATTTTTTTCTTTACTTTCCTCCAGGTGCTCCTCTCCCGAGCGTTGGTGCGGTGAGCATGTTCCGTATAAAGGCTTTCCAAATAGGCTTTATCTTTCGACAATTCCACAAAGCGCTGTTGAATGGGACGCAGATGTTCCACTACAGCGGTACCTACGGCCTCTTTAAAGTCGCCATACCCGCGGCCTTCGAATTCGTGTTCGATTTCTTCATACATTTTTCCGGTGATGGTCGAGTAAATCCCCATCAGGTTATTGATGCCGTTTTTCCCTTCCGCGTACCGCACACAGGCTTCGCTGTCGGTGATGGCACGTTTAAACTTCCGCATAATGGAGTCGGGATCGTCCAGAACACAGACGGTTCCGTTTTTATTTTCATCCGATTTGGACATTTTGCGGGTGGGGTCTTGCAAGCTCATGATCCGAGCGCCGGCTTTGGGAATGTACCCTTCCGGTACACGGAATGTGGGGCTGTACAGGCCGTTAAAACGAATAGCAATGTCCCGGGTGAGTTCCAGATGCTGTTTCTGGTCGGCTCCTACGGGGACCAGGTCCGCCTGGTACAACAGGATGTCGGCTGCCATCAGAGCCGGGTAGGTAAACAAACCGGCATTGACGTTGTCGGCGTGTTTCTGGCTTTTATCTTTAAACTGTGTCATACGGGACAATTCGCCAAATTGGGTGTAGCAGTTGAGAATCCAGGCCAGCTGGCTGTGCTGCGGCACGTGACTTTGCATGAAGAAAAGACTTTTTTCGGGGTCAAGACCCATAGCCAGCAGCAGCGCATACGCTTCCAGAATATTCCGGCGAAACACAGCCGGTTCCTGGCGCACTGTAATGGTGTGAAGATCAGCCAAGGCATAGATACAGTCGTGTGTGTCCTGTAAAGCGATCCAATTTTTTAAAGCGCCCAGATAGTTGCCCAGGGTAATGGCGCCGCTGGGCTGAATGGCGCTGAAAATAACGGGTTTACGTTCAGTTTGTGCCTGTTCCATAGTTCATTCCTCTTCTCGGTGGCTTTCCGGTGGAAGTGTCTCCTTGTAACTTCCAAGGAAAAAGCTGATTTGCCCTTTATTATAGCACATGGCATTCGGCTTGAAAAGAGAAAAACCGCGCTTTTCCCCACCGGGAAATCGACAGCTTTTCAAGTAGCCGCCCACTATAATGAAGAAAAAGGACAACCCCGGTTTTCCCGGGGGAAAGGTGGCGTCGAATTTGGCTTCTTCCCGCAGGATACAATGGAGGCAAACGGGGGCACGGTTGCTTCATACCCCGGTGGCTCGCGGGCTGATTAAAACAGCGGTGGCTTTTTTTGGAGGTTTTTATTTTTCCCGTACCCTTCTGTTTGGGCGGTTTGCTCCCCTGGGCCCGGCGGTGACGGCCGCTGTACCCTATGGACAGCTGTGGGCGGCTGTACTGGGGGTGGCGGCCGGATGCCTCATGCCGTCGGGTATGGAAGTACCGGTGAGGTATATTGCCGCCATGCTGGCTTGTGCAGCGATTCGATGGGCGCTGCACGAATGGGACCATGTGAGCGATCATCCACTGTTTGCGCCGATGGCAGCTTTTTTGCCTCTGCTGGCAACGGGTGGAGTCGTAGTGATGAGCCAAGGAACCATTGGCAGTGTAGCGGCACTGTATGTAGCGGAATCTCTGTTCGGGGCCGGGGGCGCCTTCTTTTTTGCACGGTTTGCTGCTCTGCTGCGACGGGGAGAAGGCATACAGGATTTTTCCCCGCAGGATTTGTGTACCGTTACTTTTACCCTGGGGCTTGCTTTATCGGCGTTATCGTCTGTGGCGTGGTGGGGACTTCATCCGGCGCGGGCGGCGGCCGTATTATTTATTCTATATGCGGCGCGGTGCGGAGGAGCTGCCGCAGGTGCTGTATGTGGAGTAGGTATTGGGGCTGTATTCAGCTTATCGGTGGTATCGGGCTCTTCGTACCTGGCGGGGGCTTGTGCGCTAGGGGGATTGATGGCTGGTGTGCTGGCGCCTATGGGACGGCTGGTTTTAGCGGCTGGGTTTGCGGTATCAGCCGCCATTGTGGTAATGCAGGCCGGAGTTTTAAACCCCGATTACAGTTTTTTGCTGGAATCGGCGATTGCCTCCCTGGTGTTTTTGCTGGTGCCGCCCAGTGCGGCGTTCCGGTCTCTATTTACCGCCCGCGAGCAGGCGGTGCTGCATGACGGGCTGCGGCGCAATGTGATTCAAAAGCTGGATTATGCGGCATCGGCCCTGGAAAATGTGAGTACATCCACCGATATGGTGGCACAAAAACTGGAAAGCTACTGTGCCTCAACTCTGGATGATGTGCTGCAAAAAGCGGCGGATGCCGCCTGCAAAAATTGCGGGTTACGGGAATTTTGTTGGCGACGCCATAAAACCGAAGCGGCGCTGTGCATGCAGCAGTTACTGACACCCCTGCAAACCGGACAACCCATCAACCGGGAGATGGTGGGAGAGTTTTTACAGAAACACTGCCGCCGTTTGCCTGAATTGCTGCAAAGCCTTACCCAACGGTATGAAGAATACCAATTGCGCCAGTCGGCTCATTTACGGGCCGTGGAGGTACGCCAGGTGGTTAACGATCAATTTCAGGCCATGAGCGGCCTACTACGGGATATGTCGCAGGAATTGGAACTATACGAACGGTATGATTTTGCAGCCGCGCAGAAAATCCGCGAAGTCCTGCGCCGGGCAGGCATGATGCCGGTGGAAGTCAGTTGCCGGGTGGACCGGTTTTCCCGCATGACCGTGGAAATCGAAGCCCAGCGCCGCAGTAGTACAAGGCTATCCCGTGGGGCACTGTTAAAGGACCTGTGTCAGGCCGCGGGTCGTACATTTGCTTCGCCTTGTGTGACATTAAACGGAGAAAAATGCCGGTTACAGCTGTGTGAACGCCCGGTATATGCGCTACAAAAAGGGGTGGCGTGTCATTGCTGCGGCAGTAGTGTGTTAAGCGGGGACAGCAGTGGGACCTTTCTGGACGGTCAGGGACGGGAAATTGCGGTCATTAGCGACGGAATGGGAACCGGGGCCCGGGCCGCGGTGGATGGAGCCATGGCAGCCGGCGTGCTGGAAACCTTGGTGAAAGCCGGAGTAGGGTTCCGCTGTGCTATGCAGATCGTGAATTCTACGTTGCTTTGTAAATCAGAGGAAGAGACCCTAGCTACGCTGGATATTGCCATTATTGACCTTTTCAGTGGCCATGTGGAGTGGATCAAAGC
>CAJKJS010000245.1 GCA_905200265.1 uncultured Oscillospiraceae bacterium | reverse complement strand
AGGGGCTCCGGCGAACGGTTCATCCCCAGTACCCGGTGGGGGGTATAGGCCTTGATGGCTTTGGCCAGCGACCCGCCAATAATCCCCAGGCCGCAGATCAAAATGGTTTTGGGTGTTGCTTTCTTTTGCATAACAGGTTCCTCATACTTTCATATCGTCTATTATACTGCCCCCAATAGGCAGGCGTAAAGGCTTTTTTTCGGCCATCGGGCCGTACTTTTCAGTATAGCCTTGGTATCCTGAAAAATCAACGCTTTTTAGCTAAAAAGCGAAAAAGCAACGAAAGGAAAAAAGAACAGCGCCCCTTTTGAGAGGAGCGCTGTTTTTTACAGTTGTCCGTATCGATGGGCAATATATTGGGCGGTTTGATACACCGTTTTGCGGGGGCGTACCCGGTGGTCGGCAGCTGCCCGGTACAACGGGATGCGCTCTTTATACAGGTCGCTGATCACTTTGGCTCGATTGGGCTTTTGCAGCAGCGGGCGCTTTTTATCGTAGCGCAGCCGCTTTTGCAGCAGCGGCAGGGGCACATCCAGTAGTAAAATGATGCCGTTCTGTTTTAAAAGCCGGGCGTTTTCCTCCCGCAGTACGGTGCCGCCGCCGCAGCCGATGATCAGTCCGTCCTGCGCTGCCAGTTCCGCGCAGGCCTCCCTTTCCATGCGGCGAAACGCTTCTTCCCCCTGTTGGGCAAAAATATCGGTGATGGTCATGCCCTGTTTTTCTTCAATATAGGCGTCGATATCCAAAAACGGACGATCCAGCATCTTCGCCAGACGGCGGCCGACGGTGGTTTTGCCGCTGCCCATAAAGCCGCACAAAATCAGATTCCGGCTCATGCGTTTGCCCCCTTCTTTTCAAAGCGGCGGGCCATTTCTTCCACGGCCGCCTCGATGACCCCGTTAATTTCATCGGGGGTAAAGGTGTGTCCAAACCAGTGTTTATGGGCGACAGCCGCCTGCCACACCAGCATGTCCATGCCGTGCACCGTTCGAATCCCGCGTTCTTCGGCCAGCTGCAAAAGCCGGGTCGTGTGGGGGTTATAGACAGCGTCAAATACGGCATGGCACCGGGCAATGACATAGTCCGGCACGGGGGAAGCTCCGTCATTTGGGTACATACCCACACTGGTGCAGTTGAGTAGCAGATCATAGTCGGTTTGCCCATCGAGTTCTTCCAAAATAGCCGGGGTAGCCGTGCCCTCTTTATGTAGGCTCATCCGGTACGCCTGAATATCCTGGCACAGGCTTTCGGCTTTTTGCAGGCTCTGGCGGCGGCAGGCAATGGTCAGCTGCAAGAAACTGGCTTCTTCGCATAGGGCAAATGCTACCGCCCGGGCGGCGCCGCCGGCTCCCAGTAGCAGCAAACGGCCTTCCGGACGAATGCCCCGGCCTCGCAGTGCCATCAGGCAGCCGGGACCGTCGGTGGTATGGCCGGTTAGGGTACCGTCCTCTTCCACACATACAGTATTCACGGAACCAAACCGCCGGGCCGATTCATCCAGCCGGGTTAACAGGGGGATAATTTTCTGTTTGTGCGGAATGGTGACGTTAAAGCCCCGCTTGGTGCGCAAAACCGCCATCTGCTCCGCTAAGGCTTCGGGAGGGATGTCCATGACGCCATAGTCGGCGTTTTCTTTTCGTAGGGCAAAAAGCCGTTTGTTGATAAACGGCGACATGGTGTGGCCAATGGGGTGGCCAATCACACAGAAATTCAGCTGTTTTTCCACGATAATCGCCTCATTTTGCATGTTCTCATGAAAAAAGCACAGAGTTTTTCATAAAAATTTGGAAAACGTCCGCTTGACAAATGCGACGATTCCTAATAATATTCTGTATAGAGAACGGCAAGGGCCGTTCGGCTGTGCAATTTTGTAATGATTGTACCATACGCCGGGCGCGCTTGTCCATAAGAGATGTGGCGCGGAAGGGGAAGAGAGCCGCCGCCATGAAAAACGTAGGAGGTTATTTTACAATGGTATTCGAGAAAGTGAAAGCGATTCTGAGCGAACAGTTTGACGTGGAAGAAGATTCCATCACCATGGAATCCAGCATCACCGATGATCTGGGCGCCGATTCCCTGGACGTGGTGGACCTGCTGATGTCCATCGAAGACGAATTCGAAGTGGAAGTTCCGGATTCCGAAGTGGAAAACATCAAAACCGTGGGCGACCTGGTGAAGTACATCGAAGACAAAGCCTAATTGCCAAACGAAGCATAAACGCCGCTTTTTTCTGTTTTTCAGAAAAAGGCGGCGTTTTTTCTTTTACAAGCGAAGGGGAATCCTTGCAATTACCTGCGGCAGCCTTTATAATAGGAGCGTGTCGGCTTTTGCGTAAAAGATGAGCCGCACAAGGGAAACAGTCAGTCCGCTTACAAAGCGGATGAAGATAAGGAGAAGGAACGTATGGCAAAGCAGAAAAAAATGGTGGAAGCAATCACCTCCATGGAGGAAGATTTTTCCAAATGGTATACGGACGTATGCCGGAAAGCGGAACTGATGGATTATGCCAGCACCAAAGGCTGCATGATTATCGAACCCTACGGCTACGCGATTTGGGAAAACATTCAACATGATCTGGACGCCCGGTTTAAAAAAGTCGGGGTGCAGAATGTGTATATGCCCCTGCTCATCCCCGAAAGCCTGCTGCAGAAGGAAAAAGACCATGTCAAGGGCTTTGCTCCGGAAGTGGCCTGGGTTACGGAAGGCGGCGGCGAAAAATTGCAGGAGCGGCTGTGCATTCGCCCCACCAGCGAAACGCTGTTCTGCGAACATTATCAGAAAGTGATTAAGTCCTGGCGCGATCTGCCGAAACTGTATAACCAGTGGTGCAGCGTGCTGCGTTGGGAAAAGACCACAAGACCGTTCCTTCGTTCCAGTGAATTCCTGTGGCAGGAAGGGCACACCATGCACGAAACCGCTGAGGAAGCTCAGGAGCTGACGCTGCGGATGCTGCATGTATACGAAGATTTCTATCGGGAAACGCTGGCCATTCCGGCGGTAACCGGTATTAAGACGGAAAAAGAAAAATTTGCCGGTGCCGTGGCTACCTACACCATTGAACCCATGATGCACAACGGCGTAGCCTTGCAGGGCGGCACGTCCCACTACTTTGGCAAAGGGTTTGCCGAAAGCTATGGCATTGCGTTTACGGGCCGCGACAACAAACTGCAGGCGCCGTACCAGACCAGCTGGGGTGTTTCCACCCGGATGATCGGCGCCATTATCATGGTGCACGGCGATGATAGCGGTCTGGTGCTGCCGCCGAAGGTGGCTCCCATTCAGGTAGCGATTGTGCCCATTGCGCAGCACAAA
>CAJKJS010000244.1 GCA_905200265.1 uncultured Oscillospiraceae bacterium | reverse complement strand
ATACCATTGTGGCTTCCAAAGACGGCGAATTTATTACCGATGTTCCCGAGCGCCGCTATATGTACCAGGGTCAAACTCCCCAGAGCTTTAATATGAACCTGCTGAAAACTTTGTACCAAAGCCTTTCGGAAGAAGAAAAGAGAACGCTTACCGATGCAGCCAAGATTTTTGCCTTGCGAAATCAACCGGTGCATTTAGTGCCGGGGGATGTATCGAATATGAAAATTACCACGGTTACCGATTATGAAATTGCCCAAGCTATGGTCGGAATGGGGAGAAAGTAATGCTCAACACGATCTACCGTCTTGTTAGCCCTGGGGTCATTTTGCCCCGGTTTGGCGATCTTAGCGCCACGCCGCAGGTGGTGGTGCGGCCTGCTTATATGGCGATTTGCCATGCCGACCAGCGTTATTATCTGGGGCAACGGGATGCCCGGGTGCTGCGCCGTAAACTGCCCATGGCACTGATTCATGAGTGCTGCGGCCATGTGGTGCGTGATGAAACCGGTACGTTTTCGGTGGGACAGCCGGTGGTGTTGATTCCCAATGTGCCCGGACAGGATGACCCCATGATTTTCGAAAATTACAGCCGTGGGTCCCAGTTCCTGTCCAGTGGGGCCGATGGCTTTATGCGCCAGGTGGTCGAATTGCCGCCGGACCGAGTGGTGCCTTTCCAGCATATCCCACTACCGGTAGCCGCCATAACGGAATTTGTCAGCGTGGCTGTGCATGCGGCCCGCCGGTTTGCTATGTGTAGTCATGAACGCAGGACTCGGGTAGGCATATGGGGGGACGGCAGCCTTGCCTATGTCGTAGCATCGGTATTAAAGAAAAAATTTCCCCAGACCCACATTACCGTAGTGGGGCTGAATGACTTAAAGCTGTCCCATTTTTCGTTTGTGGATCAACGACTGCGGGAAGACAGCCTGCCTGCTTCTTTTCAGATTGACCATGCTTTTGAGTGCTGCGGAGGGGAAGGCAGTGCCCATGCGGTGGAAGATATCATTACCGCGATTCATCCCCAGGGTAGTGTCATGCTCATGGGGGTCAGTGAAAGCCCCATTCCGGTACGTACCCGGGATGTGCTGGAAAAGGGGCTGACGCTGATAGGGTGTAGCCGTTCCGGCCGGGAAGATTTTGAAGAAGCGGTGGCCTTGATGGAGGACCCGGTTTTCAGCCGCCGGCTGCAATTTATTCTGTATGAAGATGAAGCGGTACGGCAGATTGCCGATATTCACCGGGTGTTCGCTACCGATTTGAATACGCCGTTTAAAACTGTTTTTCGTTGGATGTTGTAAGTAAAAGAGAGGGAGAGAGCCGCGATGACAGAAGAAAAGGCATGGCAGGAGCTGCGGCTTTTGCAAGAAAAAAATAAAGAGATTCTGGCGGTGATCGACGATTTCTGTGAAAAGAATCATCTCATGCACTATCTGTGTGGCGGCGCATGCATTGGGGCCCTGCGGCATGGGGATATGATTCCCTGGGACGATGATATCGATATGATGATGCCGCGGGATGATTACGAACGGTTTTGTAAACTGTGGCCCGAACAGATGAAAGGGACCCCCTATGTGCTGTGTCGGGATGATGACGAACATTTTTACCGTTCGCTGCTCACCGCCATTGTGGATACCCGTACAACCTTTATTAAAGAAAGGCAAGTCGATTTGGATATTCCCCATGGTATTCGGGTGGAAGTGTTCCCGCTGGATGCCGTACCGAAAGGCACATGGCACCGGCGTATGCAGATTGTGTACGCGCTCCTGTTTCAAATGTACACCCTGCGGGAAGCCCCCATCAGCCGTGGCCGGCTTTTCAATGTGGTAGGGAAAATTCTGCTTCATTTGGTGCCCACAGCGCATGGGCGTCATCGGGTCGCTCGTTTTTTTGAAAAGCAAATGTCCAAAACGCCCATTACCCCCCAAACGGAATTCGTCACGGAACTTTGTTCGCGGTTTCAGTATATGCGCAATAATTATCCCCACGAAGCCTTTGCCGCAATGCGGCAAGTACCCTTTGGCAATCAGACGGCATCGATTCCGGTGGGGGCCGAAACGTATTTGCATATGGCCTATGGCGACTTTATGCAGTTGCCGCCGGAAAGCGAACAAAAGCCGAAACATGATGCGGTTGTATTGGATGTAGAAAACGGGTATGAGACTTATCGGGGTTCGGCATATCCGGGAAAATACGTACCGCCCACTCAATAACCCGCCTATTTTGGGGCATACTGCTTTCTGTAACGGGAAGGAGCGTGACCTAAAGGTGGGCCTTAATATCCAAAAACAGACGATCGTTCATAGCGTCCTGCCCATTTGTTTGTGCGGGGCGCTGTTTTTTTATTTGCTTGAAACGGCGTTGCCCGACGTGTGGGGCATAGCGCCCAGCCAGATTTTGCTGGTAGGCGCAGTGGGAGTCGCTTGGTGGCAAAAAAAGGAATCGGCTGGCTTTTTTCGGCAGGAACCCGCGTCGGTGTGGCTGCTGCTCTATGGTCTTGTCTTTTTACTAACGGGGCTAAAAAGCGGATGGACGCCGGCCCTTTGGCAGCCGCTGATTACCGCCGGGCAAATGGGGCTGTTGCTTATTTTGGTGGTACGGACAAACGAAGTGGATAGCTTACTGTTACGAATGCCTGTAGGGGCCGGTGTTGTCGCTTTCAGCATGGGGATTACGTTGTGGGTCATGGATCAAAGCCCTTACCGGTTGCGTATATCACCCATCCAGGATTATAACCAATATGCCATGGTACTACTAATCGGATTAGTCGCGTTGTGGAGTAGACCGGTATGGAAAGAAAAAGCCTGCCTTTTTAGCTGGGAATCCGCTGTGGCTGTGTGGTTGCTGGCGGGAGTGTGGCTCAGTGGGTCTAGGCGGGGTTTATTATTCTCTTTTTTTATCATATTGGGGCACTGGGTGATGGATGTGCAATCTCTCCTCTGCTTGCCCAAAAGCCGGGTACGGTGGAAAGGACTCTTACACGATGGCATTCGGCAATTGCTCATTCTCGCCTTATCAGGATTGCTGTTTTTTGCCGGGAACACCTTTTTATCGTCCCAAGAAAAAGTGCCATTACTTGAAAACGGACAAAACGAAAACACCTTAACAACCACCATGGAAAGTTTACCGGATGGTCAAGCGGCTCACAAACGGCTGCTCATTTGGAAAGCGGCTATTAAGGCGTATTGGAACAGTTCTCTGTGGGAGAAAGCCGTGGGACAGGGAGCCGATTATCCACAGGCTCTGTATGACGAAACGTGGGGAGAGGAAGTAAGGGAAAGCTATGGTTCGCTGGTACTTCCGGCGGGTAGTTTAAATCCACA
>CAJKJS010000243.1 GCA_905200265.1 uncultured Oscillospiraceae bacterium | reverse complement strand
GTACGGCATATCGCTTCGCAACTAGGGTGTTCCACCCAGCCGCTTTATTCCGCTTTTGGCAGTTTTTCTCAGCTACAGGAAGAGCTGCTCACGTTTATCCGGCAGCGGTACCTAACCGTGCGATGCACCAGCTACCGGGGCTTTGCCCAGGCGTTTTTGCGCTTTGCGGCCGAAGAACCGGAATTATTCCGGCTTTTGTACCTGCGCCGCCGGAATGGGGAAGAAAAACAGCTGGAAGACGTAAACGAAGAGCGGATTGTCCGGTTGCTTTCCAAAAATCTGTGTATGGCCCCCGAGCGGGCCCGCCAGATGCACCGGCGTATGCAGGCCCACTGCTACGGGCTGGGGGTTATGATTGCCACCGGATATAGTGCCATGAGCCGGGAGGAGATCGATCGGGAGCTGACGGAGTATTTTTCCATCATGCTGCGGGTTTACAAAGAACTGACCGACGAAACGGCGCTGACGGAGTGGCTCGTTCGGTCCCGCCATTTAACAGACGACAAGGAGGGTTTTCATGAAGAGTCAGGAAAAAGCGTATGACGTGGTGGTCATTGGTGCCGGTAACGGCGGCCTCACCGCGGCCATTCGCGTCTTACAGGCAGGGTATTCCTGTCTGGTACTGGAAAAACACAACCTGCCCGGCGGCTTTGCCACCAGCTTCCGGCGGGGGCGCTTTGAATTCGAAGCCAGCTTGCATGAACTCAATGACTTCGGTTCCCCTGAGGAACCGGGGGATATCCGCACCCTGTTCCGGGAACTAGGGGTGGAAGATAAAATCGACTGGATTCGCATTCCCGAAGCGTATCATCTGATTACCACCGATAAAAAATACGATTGTGTCATGCCCTTCGGCGTGCAGGCGTTTACTGATAAAATGGAGGAACTGGTGCCCGGTTCCCGTCCGTCGGTGACGGCGTTTTTTGAACTGTGCGATGAAGTGCGCGCCGCTCAGACGTATTCCATGCAGGTGAACGGCCACACCGATTCGGAGTATATGAAAAAGCATTTCCCCAACTTCCTGCGGGCGGGCAGCTATTCGGTAAACGAAGTGCTGGCGGCGCTGAAAATGCCCCAAAAAGCCCAGGATATTCTGGGGGCTTACTGGTGTTACCTGGGGGTGGACCTGGACCGCATGAGTTTCCTGCATTATGGTTCCATGGTGATCCGGTATATCACCCGGGATGCCTGGATGCCGAAAATGCGCTCCCACGAAATCAGCCTGGCGATGGAAACCCGCATTCGCGAACTGGGGGGCGATATTTGGTACCATTCCCCGGCAGCGCATATCCTCACTGATGAAGCCGGCACCATTACCGGAGTGTCGCTCACGGACGGCCAGGTGATTCCAACCCGCCATATTATCGCCAATGTAGCGCCCCACGTGGTGTTCGGTTCCATGATGGACAAAAAAGCGGTAACGCCTCAAATTACCCGGGCTACCAATGCTCGTACCTTTGCCGGACGGGGCTTTTCACTGTTTTTGGGGCTGAATAAATCCGCCGAAGAACTGGGGATCAAGAGCCACAACTATTTTATTTACGATACCGCCGATTCCGTCAAGCAGTACGACCTCATGCGCCGGGTGGATACCAACCACGTACAGGCCACCGTGTGCCTGAATAACGCTTACCCGGCTTGTTCACCTGAGGGTACCTGCATGATGTACTTTACCACCATGTTTATGTCTGACGATTGGGCCCGCATGTCGCAAACCGAGTATTTCAAAATGAAAGACCGTGTGGCCGATGACATGATTCGTGTGTTCGAAAGAGAAACCGGCTGCCAGATCCGCGATGCCATCGAAGAAATCGCTGTAGCGTCGCCCACCACCTATGCCCGATACTGCGGCCACCCGGAAGGCACCATTTATGGGTACGAAACCGCCGGGTGGGACAGCCTGATGCCCCGTATGATGATGATCGCCGAAGATGCGGCCATGTGCCCGGGGCTGCGCTTTGCCGGTGGGTTTGCTATGCGGTCCAGCGGGTATTCCAGTGCGTATGTGTCCGGCGATTTGTCCGGGCGGCAAACCGTGGGCGATCTGAAGAAGGAGGGGCGCTGACATGAAATTTAAAAAACAGCTGTTTGGATTTATGGATATGCTCCGCTTTACCAAATTGGTACCCAACCGGCGGGCTGCGCTGGCGGCCGGGGCTGATACGCCCCTGCCCGAAACGTGGGCCGTGAACGAACAGGCCCGGGCTCTGCACCCGGGACGCATGCAGGTGGAACTGACGGAAGTAATCCCTCTGACCCCCCGTATGACGGAACTTGTGTTCCGCCGGGTGGATGCGGACGCGTTCCCGTTTTTCCGTGCGGGGCAGTATGTGTCCCTGCAAGGAAAAGTAGGGGACAGCGTTGTCAGCCGTCCGTATTCCATCGCGTCCAGCCCTCGCCAGGCCCTCCAAAACCGGCTGGTGCTGGGCGTGGAAAACACCGGATTTTTCTCCCAGTACCTCACACAAGAGGCAAAACCCGGCGACCGCTTTGTGATGACCGAACCGTCCGGGGAATTTCACTATGAAACGCTGCGGGATAAAAAGCACATTGTGGGTGTTGCCGGGGGCAGCGGTATTACGCCGTTTTTATCCATGGCCCAAAGCGCTCTGGAAGGCGACGAACCGTATAAGATGACGCTGTTTTACGGCGCCCGCCGGGAGGAAGACTTGGCCTTCCGCAAGGAACTTGACGCCCTCTCTGAAAAGGGCCTGCAGGTCATTTATGTGCTCAGCGACGAAGAACGTCCGGGGTATGAACACGGGTTTGTGTCTGGCGAACTCCTTTCGAAATACGTGCCAGTGAAAGACGTGACGTACTTCCTCTGTGGTCCCAAAGCCATGTATGAATACCTGGCCGGACAGATGGCGCCGTGGCATCTGCCGGTAAAAGCCGTGCACAAAGACGCCACGTGCTGTCCGTCTCTCGCGGTTCCCAATCCGCGTACTTTCACCCTGACGGTACACATCCGGGATAAGGTGTATACCGTACCGGCCCGGGAAGACGAAACGTTGCTTACCGCTATGGAACGGGTGGGCATCGAGGCGCCTAACAAGTGCCGCGCCGGGGGCTGCGGTTACTGCCACAGCAAATGGCTGGGCGGTGATTTTCAGGTGGCCGAAGGCCGCGACGGCCGCCGGGAAGCAGACCGTAAATTCGGGTTTGTGCACCCCTGCGTCACTTACCCCCTGAGCGACATGGAACTGGATGTTCCCCCCGCTGAATAAGCGAAGAAAAAACAGGCCACCGGTCGTTTTCCGGCGGCCTGTTTTTGTATAACGAAAACCACGCGATAGTCGCGTGGTTCAAAAAAGCTTAAGCGA
>CAJKJS010000242.1 GCA_905200265.1 uncultured Oscillospiraceae bacterium | reverse complement strand
TTATCCTACATGAGGGGGCCTTTTGTCCATTGTCCGTTTTTAACGGTTCGGTTCACTTTCCCTTGCCGGGCCTTTTTTCGTATGGATTTTAAGAAAAACCGTCTTCTTTCTCTCTATTTCGTGTTATACTGCCTATATAGGAACCCATATTGACCGAAAGGAGTGACCCGTATGCCCATGCTTGGCGCCATTTTAACGCCCCATCCGCCCGTTTTGCTGCCCGAAGTCGGCCGCGGACGGGAACAGGCCATTGCCGCCACCGGCCGCGCTATGGAGAAAGCGGCAAAAACCGTCGCTCAATGGAACCCCGATGTTCTCATCATCGCGTCCCCCCACACCATTTTGTATGGTGACTATTTTCATATCGCCCCCGGCCAAAGCGCCGAAGGCTCCATGGCTGCCTTCCGTGCGCCCCAGGTACAGTTTACGGCCACCTATGATGCCCCTTTGCGGGATGAAATCATCCGCCGCGCCGAAAATGCGGGCCTTATCGCCGGTACCCTGGGCCAGCGGGACCCGAGCCTTGACCACGGTGTGCTAATTCCCCTCTATTATTTGCGCCGGGCGGGGGTCCATTGCCCCATTGTACGCATGGGCCTGTCGGGCTTTTCGTCCCTTGCCCACTACCGGCTGGGTCAATGTGTGGCCGAAGCGGTAGAAACCATGGGCCGCCGGGCCGTGTTCGTGGCCAGCGGCGACCTATCCCATAAACTGAAAGCCGACGGTCCCTATGGCTTTGCGCCGGAAGGCCCGGTCTTTGATGAGGCGGTAACCAAAGCCATGACCTCCGGCCATTTTCTGGACTTTCTCACCATGGATTCGTCCCTGTGCGAACGGGCGGCGGAATGCGGCCTGCGCTCATTCCAGATCATGGCGGGCGCCCTGGACGGGCTGGCGGTGCAGCCGCAGCTGCTCAGCCATGAAGGCCCCTTCGGCGTGGGGTATGCCGTGGCGCTGTTCCCGGTAACGGGCCGGGACGAAACCCGCCGGTATGCAGCTGCCTGTGAGCACATTCGCAAAGAACGCCTTCAGGCCCGCCGGGCGAAGGAAGACCCCTTCGTGCAGCTGGCGCGGCTGTCGCTTCAAACGTATATCCGCAAAGGACACCCTCTGCAAGCTCTGCCGGATGACCTGCCCACCGAACTTGTAAGCCATGCCGCCGGGGTTTTCGTTTCGCTGCACAAAGACGGGCGCCTGCGGGGCTGCATCGGGACAACCCTCCCCACCGAAAAAAATGTGGCGTGGGAAATCGTGCAAAACGCCATTTCTGCCGGTACCCGCGACCCGCGTTTTCCCGCTGTGCGCGCCGGGGAACTGGACGAGCTCACCTATAGCGTGGACGTGCTGGGGCAGCCCGAACCGGTGGAGTCCCCCGCCCAGCTTAACCCCAAACAATATGGCGTTATTGTCAGCTACGGGCGCAAACGCGGGCTGCTGCTGCCGGACCTAAATGGCGTGGACACCGTCGAACAGCAAATCACCATTGCCCGGCAAAAGGGCGGCATCCTGGAAGACGACCCCTACACCCTCCAGCGGTTTAAGGTGGTGCGGCATCTATGAAAAAAACGTGCCCCCTGTGTTTTCACCATTGCACCCTATCGGAAGGCCAGACCGGCGCCTGCCGGGCCCGGGGGAACCGGCATGGCCAAATCGTGCCGCTTAACTACGGCAAACTCACGGCCCTGGCCCTTGATCCCATCGAAAAAAAGCCGCTGCGGCACTTTCATCCCGGCAGCCGGATACTGTCGGTAGGCAGTTTTGGCTGCAACCTGCATTGCCCTTTTTGCCAAAATGCTTCGATTGCCTCCGTCGGGGAAGAAACGTACACCCAGGACTGTACCCCCGAACAATTGGTGCAAAAGGCGCTTACGCTGCGGGAAAAAGGCAACATCGGTCTTGCTTATACGTATAACGAACCCCTCGTTGGGTATGAGTATGTCCGCGATTGTGCCGGACAGGCTCATAAGGCGGGACTCTATAATGTGCTGGTAACCAACGGCACCATTGAGGAAGAACCCTGGCGGGCGCTGCTGCCGCTGCTGGACGCTGTAAATATCGACCTGAAAGGCTTTACCCAAAGCTGGTACCGGCATCTGGGCGGCGACCTGGAAACTGTCAAGCGGTCCATCACCCTGGCGGCTTCCAGCTGCCACGTGGAAGTCACCACTTTAATTGTGCCCGGGGAAAACGACAGCGAAGACGAAATGCGTGCGTTGTCCGCGTGGCTATCTTCCGTCAGCCCGAACATTCCGCTGCATGTTTCCCGTTTTTTCCCGCGGCACCACATGCAGAACCGCCCGCCTACGCCGGTATCCACCGTCTACGGCCTAGCGAATATCGCCCGGGAGCAGCTACACGATGTGTATACGGGCAATTGCTAAACATAATAAAAACAGGGACACGAGCTACATTGGTTCGTGCCCCTGTTTTTTATGTCAATGCTTGTGGATGGCCCACGCTCTCTTCCCCCAGAGGATAGACCCGTTTTCCTTGTTTCCTCGCGCGTGCAGCAAACTGGGCTGCACCGCCCCAGGCATGCGTCACATAGATCACCACACAGTCCGCATGGTCCAGCATCCAGCGGTTGCGCCAGGAGATGGCAAACCGCTTGGGCACTTTCTCAATGCCTTCGGGCAGCATGGTGGCAAGGCCATATGTTTCCGGATTTCGAGGCATGTAGGCGAACACCACGGTACAGGTAATATCCGGGTACTGGGATTGTAAGTCCCGCAAAACGGACTGTACAGCCGCGTCAAAAGCTCCTTGATTCCCTACGAAAAACGAAGTAACCCCTTCCGTTTCAATCAGGTTGATTAGCACGGCGCGAAGCGAAGAGCGAATGGACGCCGGGCAATCCCGGTGGCCAAAAAAGGTACATATTTTTCCGTTCATCATATTTTCTCCCTTAAAAGCAGGCTATGTATAGCCTAATAGTAGCACGCATAGCCTATTTTGTGCAAGCAAATTGCTTATTCTTAAAAGGAACAGTGCAAGGGAGGTTAATGCATGGATACGATCACAGCCGTACGGAACCGTATTTTGACGTTGTGTGGTGAGCGTTCCATCAGCATCAACAAATTAGCAACGATTTGCGCACTGCCCCCTTCCAGCATTAAAAATATCCTGTACGGGAAAAGTCAAAATCCCAAATTGCTAACTATCAAGATGATCTGCGACGGTCTTGATATCACACTGGGTGAGTTCTTTTCCACACCTGAATTTGACGCATTGGAACAGGAAATCAAGTAAAAAGCCAGAGCCTCCCATGCGGAAAGTGCACTTGTAAAATGAAAGTAGACACTCACAAAAGTGTGGGTGTCTACTTTTTTC
>CAJKJS010000241.1 GCA_905200265.1 uncultured Oscillospiraceae bacterium | reverse complement strand
ACTTCCGGATGGCGCACCGCCACCTGGCGCAAAAATTCACACTTGCCGCAGCCCAGATCGAGAAAGATGGGCTGCTTTTTTTCAAAAAACGTGTCCCATTGCCCGCGCCACTTTTCCGGGTTTGCCGTATAATACGGGCACGCGGCCAGCTCCGGCCGGGCCCATTCTTTTTTTCGCATGCGCATAAAATTTCGCTCCTTTTTTCCCATCGGGCCTATCGCGCCCGGTTTTTCGCCCCGGTCACTGTTGGGGGGTATCGGTTTTTTGCCATTATACCAAAATCCGCTTTTTCTGGCAATCCCGCCCCCTCTGGACAAAAAGGGCGCGGGCTTTTATAATGAAAGCAGAGCGCCGGCTGTGGCGTTTTAGAAAGGATGACTTTTTTATGGAACCCATTCGCATTGATGAATTTTGTCAGGCCCGTTTTGCCCACCACCTGCTGTTTTCCCCCCAGGGCGCCCGGGCTATTTTGACGGTATCCGCCGCCAAGGAGGACCGCCGCGGGTACGACCACACCCTGTGGCTCTATAACCCGGAAAACGGGGAGCTGTCGCCCCTGCCCGGCACCGAAAACTACAAAACCGCCTGCTGGGAATCGGAGCACACCCTGTTATTCCCCAGCGAACAAACCGACGAATTAAAAGAGCTGCGGGAAAAAGGCGAAGAAATTACCCCCATTTTGCGGTATGACTGCACGACGGGGGAAAAGACGGAACTCTTCCGCGTACCCTATGTGGTAACTTCCGCTCAGCCGGCAGCCGGCGGCGTGCTCCTTTGCATCGACTACGATAACGCCCGGCCCGATCTGCCGGCTCTCTCGGGGGAGGAGCGGGAAAAGGCCCTATCGGCCATCCGGGAAGAAAAAGATTACCAGATTATCGACGAACTGCCCTACTGGCAAAACGGCAGCGGCTGGACGAATAAAAAGCGCGCCCGGCTGGCGCTGTACCGGGGCGGGGAAATGACGTTCCTCACGCCGAAATTCATGGACGTCCTCGAATACCATGTGTCAAAAGACGGCACCCGCATACTGTTTGCCGGGGAAACCTTCGAAACCGTGAACCAGCATTTTTCCACCATCGAAGAAATCAATGTAACCACCGGCGCCCACACCCTGTGGCTGCCTGACGGCCAGTACGACGTATCGGGCCTCGGCTGGTACCGGGACGGGGTTTTGTTCTTTGGCACCGATAAGAAAACCTATGGCATCAACGAAAACGCGAAAATTTTCTATCTGTCGCCGGATAAAACCCTCACCTGCGTATCCGACCCCGACCTTGATATGTTCAACTTTGTCGGGTCCGACTGCCGCATGGGCGGCGGCCAGGGCATCATCGTCCGGGACGGTAAAGCGTTCTTTATCGCGACGAAAGGCACGTTCTCCTATGTGTACGCCCTGCAGGATGACGGTACTTGCGTGCCCGTCACCGGCGACGGCGGGTCGGTAGACTGCTTCGACGTGGCAAACGGCCGTATCTACTTTACCGGCATGCGGGGCGCCCATTTGCAGGAACTGTATACCGCGGGGCAAAACGAAACGGAATCGGTGCTGTCCCACTTTAACGACGATTTTGCAAAAGACCGCTATGTGGCCCAGCCCCAGTACATGGGCTTTACCGACAAAGACGGCGTATCCATCGACGGATGGGTGCTGCTGCCCTATGAATACGATTCCAAAAAGAAATACCCGGCTATTTTGGATATCCACGGCGGCCCGAAGGGTACCTTCAGCACGCTGTTCTTCCACGAAATGCAGTACTGGGCCGGTCAGGGGTACTTTGTGTTCTTCTGCAACCCCCGGGGCGGGGCGGGCAAAGGCGGCGCGTTTGCCGACATCCGCGGCAAATACGGCACCATTGATTATAGCGATTTGATGGAATTTACCGACCATGTGCTCAATTGCTACCCGGCCATTGACGAAAAGCGCGTGTGTGTCACCGGCGGCTCCTACGGCGGGTTTATGACCAACTGGATCATCGGCCACACCGGGCGCTTTGCCGCCGCCGCCAGCCAGCGCAGCATTGCAAACTGGATCAGCAAGAGCCTGACGACCGATATCGGCTGGTACTTTAACGTGGACCAGATGGGCTGCGGCCCGTGGGAGGACGCAAAAAAACTGTGGGGCTTCTCGCCGGTCAAATATATGGACCGCTGCACCACCCCCACGTTGTTTTTACACGCCGATGAAGACTACCGCTGCTGGATGGCCGAAGGGCTGCAAATGGTCAACGCCCTGATGCAGCACGGCGTGCCCACCCGCATGATCCTGTTCCACGGGGAAAACCACGAACTGTCCCGTTCCGGCATGCCGGCCCACCGCATCCGCCGCCTGCGGGAGATTACCGACTGGTTTAACGCCTACACCAAATGATACGAAAGAGGGCCTTTTTGTGATTCAGGATATTGCCCCCCATACGTTTCATATCGCCTACCGCCCCGACCGTACCCCGAAGCCTTCGGACCGGCTGATTTTCTGCCGGGCGGATACGTTTTTTCTCACGGATGGGGCACAGGGCGCGGGGTTCCCAAGGTTTGACGCCGTGCCGGACCCCGGCCCGGTGCGCTGGCTGTTCGAAATCGATACAACCGGCTTTTACCTGTGCGAAGGGGAACCTAGTTTACCCCCCGGCGGCTTTTTCCGCCCGGTTTCCTTTTTCCGGCAAACGGGAGCGGTAGCGCCCGCCATGGCCAAATGGCAGCGCTTTGCGGGGGTGACCGCGTGGCAGATTGTGCGCTGGTACCGGGATACCCGTTTTTGTTCCCGGTGCGGGGGAAAACTGACCCACAGCGAAAAAGAGCGCATGCTTTTTTGTAAAGCCTGCGGCCAAACCGTCTACCCCCGCATTTCCCCGGCGCTGATTATCGCGGTCTACGATGGGGAGAGGCTTCTCATGAGCCGCTACCGCCACAGCCGGGATACCGGCCCCTTAGGGGAAACCGGGGTGCTGCCCGCCGGGTATATGGAAGTGGGCGAAACCCCCGAACAGGCCGCCGCCCGGGAAGTGTGGGAAGAAACCGGCGTGCATATTAAAAACGTGCGGTATTATAAGTCCCAGCCCTGGGCGCTGACGGATACGCTGCTTCTGGGCATCGTGGCGGAACTCGACGGCAGCGACAAAATCACCCTGCAGGAAGACGAACTCTCCGCCGCCGAATGGGTACACCGGCAGGAGATTGTGCGGGAAACAAACGATTTTAGTTTAACAAACGACATGATTTGTGCGTTCGCTTCCGGCCGGCTGTAAACATAGACCGGCGGAACGCTGCGCTCCGCCGTTTTTTTTCTATCCCCACGGGGAAAACCCCCATGGGGAAAAAAGAAAGGAGCGAATTTT
>CAJKJS010000240.1 GCA_905200265.1 uncultured Oscillospiraceae bacterium | reverse complement strand
AAAGCTCCATGCTGCCAGTAATAAAAACGGAAAGGCAGGTAAAAGCGGTAGCACAGCACCCAGAGCACCCAGTCCCAACCCTACACACCCGAGCGTCAGATACAGTCCTTTTTTGATTTTCATACGGATACCTCCCTTTTCTTTTTCTCTTTCTTGGATTCAATGGCATGCGATAGGGCCATGATGGGATGCGTCAGTAACATGCGAGGCCCGGAAAACCGCATGACTGTCCGAACTTTTTCCCGCATATCCGGCCGGTAACAGTGCACCGAACAATTCGAGCAAAAAGTTTTGGTTTCCATAAACGGGCATTTATCACTGCGCAGATGGGCGTATGCTTCCAAGGACGTACACTCTTTGCAAAGGCCATGCCGGGTATGATGGCGACGCCGGCAATATAGGGCGATCATGTACGAAACCATCCTTTTTTCCCGTTCGCGCTTACTAATGGTCTTTTTCATCAGCTCATCCTTCCATTTTCTACCGAATAGACCGTATCGGCTACCCGCATGGTAGAGGGCCGGTGTGATACCAGCACAACGGTTTTGCCCTGCCGCTCTTCCCGCAAGGCTTTGAGAATAACAGCCTCATTTAAACTATCCAGGTTGCTGGTAGGCTCATCCAAAAGTAGAAACGGTGCGTCGTGCAAAAAGGCCCGTGCAAGCCCCAGCCGCTGGCGTTCCCCACCGGACAGCGTGTCGCCCAGTTCCCCCACCGGGGTGTCGTACCCTTTGGGTAGGGACAAAATGAAATCGTGAATGGATGCTTTCCGGCAAGCTTCTTCGATCTGCCGGTCAGTGGCGTGTAGCCGGGCAATCCGCAGGTTATTTTTAATGCTGTCGTGGAACAGGTGGGTTTCCTGGGTGACAAAGCTCTCCATGTCCCGCAAGTTTTTTGTATTGATGTCTTTTACATCTATACTCGATACCCGAACGTGCCCATTTTGTGTATCCCAAAACCGCATAAAGAGTTTGAGTAACGTTGATTTTCCGCTGCCACTTTTGCCCACAATTCCGATAATGGATTTTTCCGGTACCCGAACCGAAACATCATCCAGCACCTTATCATCCCCGTACGAAAACGTGACGTGATCGGCCCCGGCCCCGGAAAAAGAAACGAAGGACTGTCCGGTAATATCCTGTACCACTGGCGATTCATCCAGCAGATCCAGTACCCTGTTCCCGGCCGCAAAGGTCGACTGTAGCGTACTGCCCAAAGCAGCCAGAGCACTGACGGGCCCAAAGGAAGAAAAGAGTGCCAGGGTGGATAGCCACACTCCTTCCGCTTCAATCATCCCCTGCTGGCATAGGAAAAGCGCGATAAACAGCATGCAAAGATCAAAAAATAGTACAGCAAATCCGGTGATGGCAGCATTTCGCCCTGCCATGCGCTTCATTTTTTCTTCTTCTTTTGCGAGTTTATCGGTTTGTTCGTTCATTTGAGCCAGGCGGTTTTTCCCCTGCCCATATTGCAAAATTTCCGTCAGGCCCCGCAAACTATCCAGTACAAAGCTGGAAAGTTTGCCCGACTGGGTGCGAAACAAAAGGCCATCCTGGCCACTTTTTTTCGAAATGATTAGTGGAATGAGAATACCTACTACTCCATAGGCCACTAGTGCCAATAGTCCCAGCGCCCAGTGGAACGAGCCGATAAACAGGCAGAGAATAATCGTAAAGAGTACCGCAATCAATACGGGCGAAATCGTATGCGCATAAAATACTTCCAATAGTTCAATATCGGATGTAATGACGGCAATGAGGTTTCCTTTTTCTTTGCCCTCCAATTTCGCCGGGCAAAGCCGACGCAGCGCCCGGAATACACGGTCCCGCAACAGCGCCAATAGTTTAAAGGCAATGAAGTGATTACACGCCTGCTCGCCATAACGCAATACGCCCCGCATCAGGGCCATGACCGCTAAAACTACAAAAAGAATGGCAAAGGAACCGGATTTTGCCCCTTTTGCGGCCATCATAAGGCCATATCCTCCGAATACCGTGAGAAAGGCAGCACATAAGTGCCCGATAAGACCCATCAGAACGGCTAAACTCATATACCCCCCAAGGGGCTTTACCAGCCCGATCAGCCTGGTCATCACCTGAAATCCGCTGCGATTTTTCATGCCGTTTCTCCTTTCGGGCTATATTGTTCCAACTCTTGCTGCGTATCCCACAAGGTAAAATACACGCCGTGACGGGCAAGCAATTCGGAGTGACGGCCGCTTTCTACCACGCGGCCCTTTTCCATCACATAAATGGTATCGGCGTCCACCACATTCATGAGCCGGTGGGATACCAGCAGCACCGTTTTGGTTTGGGCCAGCTTTTGAATTTGCTCCATAAGGATGGTTTCGCTTTCTACATCGATATTAGAGGTAGCTTCATCGAAAATGTAGATCGGGCTGTCGTGTAATAAGGCCCTAGCCAGTGCTAACCGTTGCCGCTGTCCCCCGGAAATATTGGCTGCTTTTTCCTGTAGGGGTGTTGATAGTCCCTGTTCCGCTCGCAAAAAGCCATCTAGGTTGACTTTTTTTAGTACCTGCCACATTTCCTCATCCGTGGCTGTGGGTTTTCCCATAAGTAAATTATCCCGCACCGTGCCCTGGAACAGGTAACTCTGATGGCCGACATAGGTGATGTTCCGGTGCCGGTTCTCTTCCCGAATGGAGGAAAGTGGAACATTCCCCACGGTAACACAGCCATCCATTGCCTGATGGCGTCCTATCAATAGGGAAGCAAGGGTCGATTTTCCGCAACCGCTTTCCCCCACCAGAGCGGTAAACTGCCCCTGGCGGCATGTAAGGGTCACCCCCTGTAAAACAGGACGATTCGGCTCATAGGCAAAATCCACCTGCTCACAATGAAGGGTGTGCTGTGCGGGAAAACTCTCGGTTACAGTGGGCGTTTCTTCTTTTAAATCCAGCAGTCGGAAGATCTTTTCACTTGCCGCCATGCCGTTCATGGCAATGTGGAAAAATGATCCCAACTGCCGCATGGGCAAAAAGAAGTCAGCCGCCAGCAATAAAATGAGCACGCTGCCCATAAGGGAAACCACACCAGTTTGGTACTGGGTAATGGCCAAGATAATCCCCAGTGCCGCACCTCCATACGCGATCAAATCCATAATCGTAATGGAATTTAGTTGCATGGTCAGTACTTTCATCGTAATTTTACGGAATTTTTCGGCTTGTTCGTTCATTTCCTGCTGTTTGAAGTGATCCGCCTGATAGATTTTTAGCGTCGTCAGTCCCTGCAAATTTTCGAGGAACGTGTCGCCCAGTTCCGTATATTGTCCCCAGTATTTCGATAATAGTTTTTTGGCCCAAGTCTGCACGGCTGCGATAGCCAC
>CAJKJS010000239.1 GCA_905200265.1 uncultured Oscillospiraceae bacterium | reverse complement strand
GTCCCGGTAGGCGGCGGGGGGCATTTGCGGCTGCTCCTTGAAAAAGACGGCGCCACCCTATCGTGCATGCGCTTTGGCGTGACGAAAGAAGCACTGGGCTTCCGGGAAGGGGACGTGGTGGACGCGGCGGTGTCATTATCCCGGCATGAATTCCGGGGGCAGATGTCGCTGACCACACAGATTATGGACCTGCGCCCGGCGGGGCTGGATACCGAAGAACTGGTGCGGGAAAAACAGCGGTACGAAGCGCTGTGCCGGGGCGAAATCCTGGGGGATGGGGTATCCATCCGCCGCCCCGGGCGGGATGACTTTGCCGCCCTTTACCGCCTGCTGCGGGATGAGGGCGGCTGGCACAGCAGTCAGGAAGCGCTGTGGCAGGCGCTGTGCCGGGGGACGTCCGCTTCGGAAACGGCGGAAAAGAAGCCGGTGCCGTTTCTAACCCTGCTTCTCATGTGCGACGTACTCAGAGAGCGGGGATTGATCGACTACCGGTATCCGATGGGGCACATCACCCTGTGCCCCGTGAAGGGAAAAGTGGATTTGATGGCTTCACCGGTGTTACACCGGTTGGGATAGAAAAAAGAGGGGGGAAGAAACGTGCCGGTTTATGAAATTAAGAACGAAGTAAAAACATACGAAGACCTGCGCGAACTGATGAAAAAAAGCGGGCATGAGTTCGATTTTGACCTGGTCGACCGGGCCTACCGCGTAGCGGAAGAAGCCCACCGGGGCCAGGTGCGCAATTCCGGTGACCCGTATATTGTGCACCCGCTGGCAGTGGCGTGTATTTTGGTGGAACTGGGCATGGATTCGGAATGTATCGCGGCCGGGCTGCTCCACGATGTGGTGGAGGATACCGACTGGACCCTGCCCCAAATTTCCAAGGAATTTGGGGAAACGGTGGCAAAGCTCATCGACGGCGTGACAAAGCTGGGCAAAATTCCGTATTCCTCCCGGGAAGAGCAGCAGGCCGAAAATATCCGCAAAATGCTCATCAGTATGAGCGAGGACATCCGGGTCATTATCATCAAACTGGCCGACCGGCTGCACAACGTGCGCACGTTGCAGTTTAAGCCCCCCCAGAAGCAGCGGGATGTGGCGCTGGAGAGCATGGAAGTGTACGCTCCCATCGCGCACCGGCTGGGTATCCGGGCCGTGAAGGAAGAAATTGAAGACCGCAGTATCCAGTACCTGGACCCGGTGGCATACCACGAAATTGAATCGGCGCTGGAAATGCAAAGCCGCGACCGGGAAGCGTTTATTCAGCAGACCATTGAAAAAATCCGGGAACGGCTAAAACCCATGATTCCCAACGTGTACCTGACCGGGCGGGTCAAATCCATCAATGGGATTTTCCGCAAGATGTTCCTGCAGGGCAAAACGCTGGAAGAAATTTACGACGTGTACGCCGTGCGGGTGATTGTGGACAGCGTAACCGACTGTTACAACGTGCTGGGGGTCATCCACGACATGTTCCAGCCCATCCCCAACCGGTTTAAGGATTATATCGGCACCCCGAAACCCAACCGCTACCAGTCCCTGCACACCACGGTGATCGGGCGGGAGGGTATCCCGTTTGAAGTGCAGATTCGCACCTGGGAAATGCACTACACCGCCGAATACGGTATTGCGGCCCACTGGAAGTATAAACTGGGGATGGGCTCCGGGCGTGGGGATTCCATGGACGAGCGGCTGGCGTGGGTGCGTCAGATGCTGGAAGAACAAAAGGAAACCGGCGACGCCACCGAAATTATCCGCACGATCAAAAGCGATCTGGCGCCGGAAGAAGTGTTCGTGTTTACCCCCAAGGGCAAAGTAATCAGTTTGCCGGTGGGGTCCACGGTGATCGACTTTGCCTACGCCATTCATTCGGCGGTGGGCAACCGCATGGTAGGCGCCAAAGTGGACAAGCGCATTGTGCCGCTGGACACGAAAGTGCACACCGGGGAAATTATCGAAATTTTAACCACCAAAGACGAATCCCGCGGCCCCAGCCGCGACTGGCTGAATATCGTCAAAACCAGCGAAGCCCGCAACAAGATCCGTCAGTGGTTTAAAAAAGAGAAGCGGGAAGAAAATATCCAGGAAGGCCGCGCCCAACTGGAACGGGAACTCAAACGCAACGGCATCGACATGACCGACGAACTGGTACAGATGATGCTGGAAATGGTGGGCCGCCACAAGAGCTGCGCTACCGCCGACGATATGTTTGCCGCCATTGGCTATGGCGGGATTCAGTTGTGGAAAGTACTGCCCCGGGTGCGGGAAGAATGGCTGCGCCAGCGCAAAGCGACTGCCCCGGCGGAAACCGCTCCGGCGGAGCCCAGTGAAAAAACACCGCCCCGCCCGAAGAAGGCCGCCAGCGGTGTGCTGATCGAAGGCATGGACAACTGCCTGGTGAAATTCTCCCGGTGCTGCAACCCGCTGCCCGGGGACGACATCATCGGCTTTATTACCAGGGGGTATGGGGTTTCGATTCACAAGCGCAACTGCACCAATGTGCCCGCCGACCTGACCCAGTGCCAGGAACCGGAACGCTGGGTGCATGCCCGGTGGGAAAGCGATGTGAAGGAAGACTTCAAGTCCACCCTGGAAATCCGCGCCAGCGACCGGTCGGGCCTGCTGGCCGATGTGACCCAGCAGCTGTTTGCCATGCACCTGTTTATCCATTCCCTCAATTCAAGAGAACTGGGTGACGGGGTAGCGGTGATCAACGCGACCATTACGGTCAACGGCCGCGACCATTTGGAACAGGTCATCAGCCGGCTGAAAAATGTAAAGAGCGTGCATTCCGTGCGCCGCAGTTGAAAGGAGCCGATGTATGAAGATCGCATGTTTTTCCTGTGGGGATCTACAGGAAAACGGGTATGTGGTAACCGATGAACAAACGGGAAAATGCGCCGTCATCGACCCCGGGGTGCTCACCCCGGCGCTGCGGCAGGCCGCAGGGGAGAATGTGGCGGCGATTTTGCTCACCCACGGCCATTTTGACCACATGGGTGGCGCCAAAGAATTGCAGGCGTTAACGGGCGCGCCGGTGTACCTGCTGGCGCAGGAAAAAGACCTTTTACAAAACCCGACAAAAAATCTGTCGAAATTCTTTGGCCCTGCAGAGCCTCCCGAAACGCTGCACCTGTTGCAGGACGGGGACGCGGTGGCCGTGGGCCAGGTAACCCTGACGGTGACCGCGACCCCCGGCCACACGGCGGGCAGCGCCTGCTACGGGTGTAAAGAAGAGGGCGTGCTGTTTACCGGCGACACGCTGTTTGCCGGCTCCTGCGGGCGGGTGGATTTTCCCACCGGGGACGCGGGCGCTATGCGCCGCTCCTTACAAAAACTAACGGCCTGGCCCGATG
>CAJKJS010000238.1 GCA_905200265.1 uncultured Oscillospiraceae bacterium | reverse complement strand
TGCCCGTCACTTTCTTGCAATGTCTCAATTTGCAGAAATACATCCACTTTGCCACGGGATATTTGGCTTTGAATATAACTTTTGAGTTTTTCTTCCAGAAACAGATACCCGCGGGTAACCCGGGAAGAAAACTCAAAATATTTATGATTGACTGCTTTTATTTCAAAGGTTATGTGGTGTCCGCCTACGGTGCTCTCATTGCGGCCATATCCTGTCATACTTCTGAGCAATGCACTCATCCCCATCTCATATATACAAACTAGCAAAAGCTTGCCAGTAAATTATTTTACCATTGAGGACAATTGAATGCAACCTAAAACGGAAAAAACCCCAGGATTTTAATACATCATTAAGAAATGACCCGGGACGGCTTGGCCGTTCCCGGGTCCTATTCATACTTCACTATCGTGCTCATTGGGGTAAATGCATGGCTGTCATCCGTCTGAAACCCACGAAGTTTAAAGAACTGGAAAAAATCCGGAAAATCTGTAACGATTTGGTTCGCTCCAAAATTTTCTCCGTAGGATGCGGCTGCGCGCATTAAAGAATCCAAGATAAAAGTCTGTTCCATATTGGGTTTTTGGGAAAAATCGTAGCTTTCCGCCGCAAGTTTCAGCAGCTTCAATTCATCGCCTTGCACTTCAACTGCTGCATATCCCAGCAGTTCTCCTTTATCACACATTGCGATCACCCGGGCTTCAGTTCCGGCGCTTTCCACCTCGAAAAGAAGCTCCTGTTCTTTTTCCCGGTCTGCCATAGGAAGAAGTTCGATCATTTTTTGTTTCATTCCCCTTCTTTTGGGATTCCGCCAGCAGGCTGCGGATCTCCTCTTTGCTAAGTTCCCGATAAGCGCCCTGCTTGAGCATTCCAAGCCGTACAGGTCCGATGGCGGTGCGCTTCAGCCTGGCCACTTCCAGGCCGAGTGCTTCGCACATTTTGCGAATTTCCCTGTTCCGGCCCTCATAGAGCACAATTTCCAGCACCACACGTTCTCCCTGCTGCTCTAAAACCCGAACCTTCGCTGGAGCTGTCATCTTTCCTTCAATCAGGATCCCTGTGCTGATCCGGTTCAGCTGTTCTTCTGAAATGCCAGGCCTCACCGTAACCCGATAGGTTTTTGCAATATGCTGTCTGGGATGAGATATCATATTTGCAAAATCGCCGTCGTTCGTCATCAAAAGCAGGCCTTCAGAATCCTTATCCAGCCGGCCGACCGGGTAGACACGGTCGCCTATCCCCTCGACAAGCTGGGCAACGCATTTTCTGTCACGCTCATCATTCATTGTAGTAACGAACCCACGAGGCTTATGCAGGGCCAGATAATACTTCTGGGTGGAACGTACAATCCTTTGACCATCAACGGCAATCACATCGCGGTCGGGATCGGCGCTGTCGCCCAACCCGGCTTTTCTGCCGTTTACAGTTACTCTGCCGGCAGCGATCATCTCTTCCGCTTTCCGGCGGGAAGACACGCCGTTAGCCGCCAGTATTTTTTGCAATCTACTTTTTTCTGCCATGTTTTATTTTCCCCGGCCGAATAATTTTTCCAGTATTCCGCCTACTTCTTTCTCTTGAATTTTTCCATTTTCCCCGGCAATTAACGGGATGCTGAACAGCTTCGTACTCTCTAGATAGTACTGCACTGAACCCACGGTTTCTCCCTTTTGGATCGGAGCATAGAGGAACGCGGGCAAAAACACCTTGCGGGTTATTCTGCCGGCATCTTCAGAAGGCACGGAAACGCTTCCTCCTGTTGTTCCCTTTACCAGCAGTTCTTCCCCTTCTCCTCCAACCAGAGGTAGCTGCACAGAAAAATTACTTTCGTCGAAAGAAACACTTTCCACAGAGGCGAACCCATAATCCAGCATTTTAGCATGGTCGTTCCAATCGTCAGGCGCGTTGAGCGTTACAGCGATCAGGGTCACGCCGTCCCGTTCAGCCGCAGACACCAGACAGCGGCCGGATTTTTTTGTGAATCCGGTCTTGACGCCGATACAGCCCTCATACAGCCATAAGAGCTTGTTGTGGTTTGTATACTGTACTTTTTTTTCCGGGTTGTCAAACGCAATTTGATAAGTACCGCTGGAAGCAAGCTCACGAAACTTGCTGTTTTTCAATGCTTCCCGGGCAAGCAGAGCCATATCAAAAGCTGTGGAGTAGTGCGCTTCATCATCGAGACCGGAGGGGGTTACAAAATGAGTATTACTCATGCCGATTTCCAACGCACGACGATTCATTCGCTCAGCAAAGGCTTCCTGAGATCCATCCAGGTAAAGCGCAACCGCATTGGCAGCATCGTTTCCGGAAGCCAGCAGCATCCCTGCCGCAAGCCCTGTCAACGGCAGTTCGTCACCTGCCCTGAGCCCCATAGAAGAACCCTCTACCGCCACCATCTCTTCTGTGACGGTTACCGTGGGATCTCCCTCTTTTTCGGCCTCTTCCAACGCCAGCAATGCCGTCATAATCTTTGTTGTGCTGGCCATAGAAAGCTTCTTTTCCGCTTCCTTCTCATAGAGGACGGAACCGGTGTCGGCACTGATAAGAACCGCACTCGCAGCAGAAATCCCTTCCGGCTGTGAAGATCCAGCTAAAGCTGGCAAAGAAAGAGAACAGACTAAAACAAGAACGAGACCGATACAACTGCCTTTACGTAACCAACCATACAACTTCCATCACCGCCTCGGGACAATATTATGTCCCGGACGTGCCGCTTATGATAGCAAGAATCATACCGGATCAGCGGGTTTTTCCAAACGATTGTCATCTTGCTTTTTTTCCTCTTTTCCAAAAAGAGACGTGAGTTTATCCACCACATCCGGAACTTTTTCGAGAGCTCTGTCGACCGAACTCAAATAAGGCTCAATCTGCAAAATCCGTACATTTCCGTTTTGGATGGCCAGAAAGGCAATTGGATTGATGGTGATACCTGCTCCGCTGCCACCCGCAAATAGTCCGGAAGACGGCTGCGCTTTGGAAGGAAGATCGGAGCCTCCCGAAGCAAATCCGTAACTGACACGGGAAATTGGGATCACCGTGGTTCCATCTGGCGTAGTGACAGGATCTCCAATCACTGTGTTGACATCCACCATTTGCTTGATCTTTTCCATGGTTACCCCTAAAAGGTTGTTGACCTGATTATCGCTCATAAACAATCACCTTATTTTCGCCGCAGCGAAAACCCTTTCCTCGTTAACTATATCAAACATCGGCACTGTTCACCGAAATTTCCGTAAAAACGGCAGCCCGCCTTTCAGCACATGGAGTATCTCCCAGAGCGCAAACAGCGGGCTGGCAGACAGGCGGCAGGTAAACCGTACATTACTCTTTTCCGCTTTGTAGTTAAGATCGACTAATACAGCTTTTC
>CAJKJS010000237.1 GCA_905200265.1 uncultured Oscillospiraceae bacterium | reverse complement strand
AAATACCCCATTTTGTTCCACTGTGGCAAACACCGATCCGCGGTCAAATGTATCATACAGAATCGCTAACCGGTCAGGCGCCTCGAAAGCCAGCGCCCGGCATTCCTCTTTGCCGTGAATGTATTCGATTTGCGCACCAGGGTGTTTTTGTAAAAAGGCGTCCAGTTTCGGCTGCAACTGCTGCAACGACGGCGGATTTTCCGCCGAAAAGCCCAGTTCCCGCTGTACGTCTTCCGGGTTCACCCCATACAGCAAGCGATGAATGGGCAAAAACGGCATAGCCGGATCATACAGGTTCACCACTTCTACCAGCGCGTACCGGGCCGGATCGGTTTCTCTTTCCTTGGGGGACAGATTCTTTTTCTTTTCTTCCCACCACAATTTGGCTGCGGCCAAACTGTGATTGCCATCCCCCACGGCAAACAGCAACCCGTCGCGGCTGTTTGTTAGCAGCTCTTCCAATATGTCCGCGACCAGGGCCCATTCCTCCGGTTTTTGCACACTGTATCCTGTCAGGTGACCACCGCCCTGCATCAGCTCAAAATCATACAGCGCCGGCTGATTGGCGACGCACGCTTCCATCTGCTGCATGAGACGGTCGTCCCGGTCGTCGATCAGCACCATCACATGGGGCATTTCCAAGGAAGCCCCCCGGCGAATGGCCGCCCGGGGCGGCAGCCGGTCGGGCACGGTCTGCTCCGTCGCCCGAATCAGCGTTTTTTCCCCGGGGGTATAACTGTACGCTTCCAGGTCCAGTGCCATCATCAGCCCACGGCGTACTCCCGACACCGTGTGCCGCCGCAGATACAGAAACCCTTCCTTACAGGCCCGCAAAATGCCATCGCGGCGATAGGTATCCATGGTTTGCCACAAGGTTTCCTTTTTGGGGGCTGTATCCTTGTGCAGCCATGCTTCCGGCAAAATCATCCGCAGCGCCGACGGGGCATCGCCCACCTGTTTTTCGGTTTCGTCCCAATAAGCCGGTTCGGCGGAATGCTGGTCACAAGCTATCACCGCAAACCGGGTGAGATCCACGCCTGGCGCCGGCAATAAAATGGTGGGCACCTCCACCCCCAACCGGCGCAGGCGCTCTTTTACCGCCGTCACGGCAGCACCCGGATGCGTAGCACCCCTTCAATTTGCCGCAATTTCATAAGGGCTTCTTCGCCCGGCGCCGCCGACAGATCAAACATGGTGTATGCGTAAGCTCCCCGGCTTTTGTTAATCATGTTTTCAATGTTCAGCCCTTCTGCCGCCAGCACAGCGGTCATCTGCCCCACCATGTTGGCTACGTTGCGGTTGATCACGGTAACCCGGCACCCGTCTGCCCGGGGCATGACACAATCGGGCAGGTTCACCGAATGGGTGATATTGCCATTTTGCAGGTAATCGTGCATTTCCGCAGCGGCCATAACAGCGCAGTTTTCTTCCGATTCCGGCGTGGAAGCGCCCAAATGGGGCATGACAATCACGCCGTCCTGGCCGGCAATGGCGTCATCGGCAAAATCGGTCACATAATGGCGCAGTTTCCCGGTTTTCACAGCTGCCAGCACCGCCTCATCGTCCACCAGCCCGCCCCGGGCAAAGTTCAGCAGCACAACACCGTCTTTCATGGTATGTAATACTTTTTCATTCACCATACCACGAGTCTGGTCATTGAGCGGCAGATGCAGGGTGACATAATCGCACTCTTTGAATAGGGCATCCAGATCCGCCGTCAGTTTTACCGACCGGGAAAGCCGCAGTGCCCCTTCCACCGACAGGAACGGGTCGTATCCCATCACTTCCATGCCCAGCCCGTCGCTGGCCGCATTGGATACCAGTACACCGATGGCGCCCAGCCCGACAACGCCCAATTTTTTGCCCAGCAGTTCCGGTCCCACAAACTGTTTCTTTGCTTTTTCCGCCAGTTTGCCAATGCCCGTTTCGCCGCGGGCATGAGCATCCCGTACCCACTCGGTGCCTTCAATGACTTTCCGGCAGGAAAGCAGCATGCCGCATAGCACCAGTTCTTTCACGGCATTGGCGTTCGCGCCGGGCGTGTTAAACACCACAATCCCCTGTTCCGTGCATGCTTCCACCGGGATGTTATTCACCCCGGCCCCGGCACGGGCAATCGCCAACAGCGTCTGCGGAAAAGCCGTTTCGTGCAAATCCGCCGACCGCACCATCAGCGCATCATACGTTTCCTGTTCCGGACCGACTTCGTACTGCGGCGCCTTAAGCGTCTGTTTGATGATATCGGAAATGTTGTTCATAGTTTTTACGGTGTACATGGCTCTGTTCCTCCTGTCTGTGGGCGTTAGGCCCGCTGCCCCGCTTCAAAATCTTTCATGCACTGTACCAGTTTTTCCACGCCTTCCATGGGCATGGCGTTGTAAATGGAAGCCCGGCAACCGCCCACACTGCGGTGCCCCTTGATATTGATCATGCCGCGTTCTGCTGCCATGCGGATAAAGGCGGCCGTCATGTCGTCATCCGGCAACGTAAAGGTTACGTTCATAATCGAACGGTCTTTTTTATCCGCCACCGGGCGGAACACCTTCGAAGCATCCAGATAGTCATAGAGGAGCCCCGCTTTTTTCGCGTTAATTTTTTCTAAAGCCGCTACGCCTCCCTGCTGTTCCACCCACTGGAACACCAGCCCCGCCATGTAAATCGCAAAGCACGGGGGCGTGTTGTACATGGAGCCCTTATCCGCCATGACTTTATAGCGCAGCATGGTCGGGATGATCGGGTCGAGGTCGTCGGTGAGTTTTTCTTTTTTCACAATGACCACCGTCAGCCCCGCAATCCCCATATTTTTCTGAGCGCCGGCATAAATCAGGTCAAATTTCGAAACATCGAATTCTTTCCCCAAAATGACCGACGAAAGGTCGCACACCAGCGGCACATTACCGGTCTCGGGCAGAGTGTTAAAGGTCGTACCATAAATGGTGTTATTCCCCGTGATATGCAGGTACGCGGCATCCTGCGGAATCATATCGGCCGTAATGTCCGGAATACGGGTAAAGCCGTTTTCTTTTCCGTTGACTACAGCCACGGCATTGCCCCATCGTTTGCCTTCTTCAAACGCCTTTTTGGCAAATTGGCCGGTCACCGCATAAGCTGTCGTCTGGCCCTGTTTTGCTAGATTCATGGGGACCATGGAAAACTGCAGCGACGCGCCGCCCTGCAAAAACAGTACTTCGTACTCATCGGGAATATTCATAATCCGCCGCAGCGTGGCCTGAGCCGTATCGATAATAGCCTGATACGGTTTGCTGCGATGGCTCATTTCCATCACCGAGCAACCGGCGCCGGGATAATTGACCAAATCCCGCTGGGCCTGCTCCAAAACGGGAAGGGGCAGCTGCGAAGGGCCTGCCGAAAAATTATACACACGTTCCATGG
>CAJKJS010000236.1 GCA_905200265.1 uncultured Oscillospiraceae bacterium | reverse complement strand
AAAATCATGGATATATAGGTAAGTATAAAGCAGCTTTTGCGAAAACTCAATGCCAAAACCCCGGAAACTTTCCCCGCCGTGGTGGACTTTTTAGCAGGAAGAAAGTATAATAGGGTAATATATTGGGTTTATTTGCCTTTATTGGGTTTTCCTATAAGGAGGAAATGAGTGCCATGAAACGTTTCATTGCCTGGTTATGCAGTATCGTACTGATTGTATCGGTCTGTGGGTGCCAAAGTGAGACTCCTGCGGAGGAGCCGGCGACGACCCCTACGCCCACTCCCACGCCATCCCAAAGCGAAAGTGAACCGCCGGAAACGGAACCATTGTATGAAGAGGCCCTCATTCCTCAGGAGACTTGGGCTGCAGCGAAAGCGTTTGCGGGGGGAACCGGCACGGTAGAAGATCCGTTCCAAATTGCCACAGCGGAACAACTAGCCCTGATGGCTCAGCTCATCAATAGCGGCGCCTCTATTTCGGAAGAGGATTCGCAGGAAAGCAGTGAAGCTGAATCGTCGGACAAGCAGGAAGGCAGCGAAAGCAGCGCGTCCGATGAAACCAGTCAATCGGAAGAAAGCAGCAAGGAAGAAACCGCCAGTAGCGAAGCATCCACCGAAAGTACTTCTTCCGGTGCGGAAGACGAGGGGAAAGACGAATCCAGCGAAGCGGACGAGAAGGAAACAACCGTGCGTCTGTATCGGGATGCGTGCTTTGCACTTACCGCGGATATCCAGCTCAATGATACCACGGCCTTCGCTTCGTGGGAAACAACGGCGCCGAAGTACGGGTGGACCAGCATCGGTACAGAAGAAAGCCCTTTTGCCGGCCGTTTTGATGGCGGCAACCATACGGTTAGTGGTCTATATGTATACGTATATGAAGAAGAAAACGGCAGCGTGGGCTTATTCGGCTGTGTAAGCGGCGCCGAGATTCTGAATGTAACCGTCAGCCGGTCCATGCTGACTGTGCGTAACGGAGCCGAAGACTGTGTGGGTGCCATGGCCGGAACGGTAAAAAATACCAGCACGTTGAACAACTGCACGGTGGAAGATAGCGTGACCGTACAGGCCGTCAATGGCGGGAAAGCGATCGGTGGCCTGGTGGGCGTAGCCGAAAGCAGCCACTTGCTGTCGTGCCTGAGTGCCGCCTTCCTTTCGCAGCAGGGAGAAACCTCCGGAGCCATGGGAGGAATTGCCGGGTTGTATACGGTACAAAAACAGGAAGAGGATACTCGCAAAGCCGTCGTCAAGGTGGAAAGTTGTGAAAACACCGGTGAAATCTACGCCGAAGGCAGTGTATATGCCGGGGGCCTGTTTGGTATGATCCAACTGGAAGAAGAAAGCCCGGTTACCACGTTCAGTATGAAAAAATGCCAGAATACCGGGGCGGTAACCTCGGCAGGAACGGCTGGCGGTATGATTGGCCGGGGGCAGATTCAGGAGGCTTCGGTCACGTTATACCAGTGCGAAAATCGGGGCCAAGTGTCCGGCAAAACCACAGGCGGCATTTTGGGCAGTGCACAGGCGGTTAGCGGCACGATTTCCGTGCGTTCCTGCGTAAATAACGGAGTGATAACGGGGACAAACTCCACCGGCGGTATAACCGGTGCCCTGCAGGCGGAACAGCAGAGCACCGCACAAATTTCCCAGTGCCAGAATGGCGGCCTTATTTCTTCCGTAAAAGGGCGTGCAGCGGGTCTGCTTAGCACTTGCGTCTTATCGGAAGACAGCACCGGACGGGTACTGGATTGTTCGAATTTTGGCGTGGTGACGTCCACGGGTCCCAGCGGCGCGGCGGGCATTGTCGGGCGTGTGACCATGCAGGATCTTGTTGACAGAGGCAATCAGCTGGTGATTCAGCAGTGCCGGAATTCCGCGGCTATTACAGCAAATGGAGAAGAACAAAGCGGTGAATTGGGCGGTATTCTGGGATTATTGCAGACATCGGGCACAAAAGACCGGGCTGAAATTTCCCAGTGTGGGAATAATAGCAGTCTGTCTGGCGGCATCGGCTGCGTAGCCGGGGGCATATTGGGCCGCGATGAGCAAAAGGGAAAAGCCGGTACCGTGACCGTATTTGATTGTTATAATGTGGGGGATGTTACCCTGAATAACGAGGAAGATGACGGTTGTGCCGGTGGTTTGATCGGACAGACGTACCAAACGGTCATGAGCACCAGCTATAATGCCGGTGTGGTGACCCTACAGACGAAAAACGACCGGATTGGTGGTTTGATCGGTGAAATGGTCACGCCCGGAGAGGAACATCCCAGCCAAATTAAGCAGTGCTATTACCTGAACTTGAATGAAAAAGCCATTTCGTATACCACAGCGGAAGACGGTAGTTTTCGCAGTGATTTGGTGGTGGAAATCGCCGCGCTGGGTGCCAGCGATTTTACCGATGAAACCAAATTTGTAGGCTTCGATTTTGAAACGGTGTGGCGCATTGAAGGGGCCTACCCGCTGCTGCAAAGCCTGAATTAAACCGGCAAAGCGGGGTACGGGAGGAAATGTCCATGGTACAAGCCTTTTTAAACCGGTGCCGCCTAAAAGGGTGGCCGGTATATGGGGTAACCGTATGGCGGCAGGGTGTTTGCCTGGGATCTTGGCAAGAAAATCCCAATCAGCGGTACCCGGTCTATTCGGCGACAAAATCCTTTACGGCAACGGCGGTGGGCATGGCCGCTCAGGAGGGCGCTTTGTGTCTGCAAGCGCCTATCCTTCATTACCTTGCGAAGGAAATAGGGGAGTTGCCACCGGCGCAGCGTGCCGTATGGGAAAAAGTTTCCCTGGAACGGTTACTGACCATGTCGGTCGAAGGATTTCCTTTCCGTCCTCGGGAAGGGGAAGATTGGATGAAGCAGGCGTTTTGTTGCCCCATTCATCCGGAAAAACGCGTATTTGCTTACTCTAATTTTCCGGCTTACCTGGTGGGGGCCGCGCTGGAAAATGCGGTGGGGGAATCCCTGATGGATTATATGCGCCCACGGTTGCTTGCACCCCTGGGGATAGCCGATCTACCGCACCGCCTGTGCCCCAGGGGGCATTTTTACGGCGCCAGCGGGATGGAACTCACCGTAGAAGAACTTGCCCTTTTCGGGCGTCTGTATGAACAAAAAGGGTGCCTGGGTGGTACCCGGTACCTATCCGAAGCATGGGTGCAGCAAGCCACTTCCTGCCAGATCGAAAATGACAGGGGCGGATACGGGTACTTTTTCTGGCGGTACCGCGATGGGTTTTGCATACGGGGCAAATGGGGACAATTTTGCCTCATAAACCCCAAACAGCACACGGTAGCAGCGTGTGTAGCGCATGTGCCAAAGGAAGCAGATGAACTGCTCAGCATGCTGGATGAAACCCTCTTACGCCCACTGGAAGCATAAAAAAACAGCCCG
>CAJKJS010000235.1 GCA_905200265.1 uncultured Oscillospiraceae bacterium | reverse complement strand
AGGAATAGGTTTCTAAAAAACCACCAGCCCACGCCAGTAGGCACCCCACCAGCAGAGATTCTGACATTTGTCCCGCTATTTTTCTTCCCAGCACGCTCATAACGCCCCTTTGTGAAATCGGATTGACCCTTGCGATTCTCGGCTGTTTTTATTATACTAAAGAATAAGCATTCTGAAAAATGATATTTTTTGATTATATCCATGCTTTTTTGTGATGGATAAAGGAGGAGAGCGTGGCACGATTTGAAAGTTATCATATGTTCGATATCGTTTGCCGCTGCGGCAGTTTTACAGAAGCTGCCCGGCAACTGGGTACCGGACAGCCGGCGGTTTCTCGGGCTATGGCAATATTGGAACAGGAGCTTGGTTGCACGCTATTTTTGCGCAGTAAGCAGGGGGTTACGCTGACCCCTCAAGGAGAGCGGCTTTATGATCACGTCCACCGGGCTTGTGAAGAAATCGAAAAAGGGGAAAGGGAACTATTCCTAAAGGAAAATGTAGTCGTGCGTCTGGGGATAAGTGAAACAGCGTTGCATAGTTTTTTGCCGGGGAAACTGCGCCGGTTTCGGGAGGAATACCCGCAGGTTAAATGGCTCATCCACAATGTAACCACGCCCAAAGCCGAGCAAGAATTGCGTCAGGGAACCATTGATTTAGCGGTTGTCTCTTCTCCAAACCAGGTGACACCTCCCATTACAGCCCATTTTTTATGTCCGTATCAGGAAACGCTTATTGCCGGACCAGCCTTTCGTAAGAGGCTAAGAACTGTACAACGGTTGCGGGATTTGGTGGATGTACCGTGGATTTCTATGGAACGGGGCAGCCTGACATATCAGTTTTATTATGAATGGTTTTCTAAGCACGGGGTACCGTATGAGCCCGATATTGAAGTAGCTACCGTTGATATGATTCTGCCCATGGTAGAAAACGGATTTGGAATTGGTTTTGTACCGGCAGGGCTTTCGCACGGAGCATTACAGGAAGGAAAAGTGTGGGAAATGGCTGTGCGGGAGCGTATGCCACGCCGGGGAATCAGCCTTTTACTTCATGCAGATAAAGAGTTGTCGCCGGCAGCATTAGCGTTATGCCGTCATTTACAAAAACAAGAGGGGGTATAAAACCCGAGAGGGATGCAACACTAGAGGCAGGAGGCGATACACGATGAAAAAAACAGAAGAAAAAGTTCCTGGTCGTTGCCCCAATACCGTAGAACAGGCCGCCGTTGCCCTGCGGCAGCAGAATAAACGAGGGATTCCTTCGGATGTGGATGGCAGCTACACCGGAGAAAGCCGCGACGGCGAAGAGCCGGTGCAGGATGCCGATGATCTGTAAACGGTTCATTAAGTAGAAAAGAACGAAGACTGCGGGACCGGGTTTCCTGCAATCTTCGCTCTTTTTTTGGACAATTATGCTTTTTCTAGGTCCAAAGTGGTAGGAAAGGGTTGTTTTCTTTTTGCTACATGCTATAATACAATTGTTTCTCATGACCGGCTGTTTTGATATTCACCGAATGAGATGCGGCATTTGGTGCCATGAATGGCAAAACGGCAGCGGTCCGGGACGGAAAATGAAAAAGAACACACAATTTGGAGGTAGAAGACATGATGAAAAAGACCGTGAAGGGATTTGTTTCCATTCTTCTGGTGCTCACCATGGTGTTTGCGCTGGCGGCTTGCTCTCAGGGGAGCAATAAGCCCAATGGCAAATATGTGATTGATTCCGTGGAAGCCAGCGGTATTAGCATGAGCCTGGATAGCATGGGGATTACAGAAGATCAGCGCAGCAGCGTGTACATTCAGTTTAACAGCGACGGAACGGGTAAGCTGTGCGCCATGGGCGAAGAAGAGGAGTTCAACTGGGAAGGCAACACCATGGTGTCTCCCGATTCTCCTGATGAACCCCTTACCTTTACGTATGCCGATAACAAAGTAACCGTGGAGCAGGATGGCGTCAAGATGTCCTTTGCCCACGAATAAGAATCATTTCGGATTTTTATTTCGCTTTGTAAAACCGCATAGGGAAAACACCCGGATTTTTCCGGGTGTTTTTTTGTATAGGTGACTGGTTCGACAGATTTTAAACGGGGAATATTGCATTCTTTTGAAAGCGGCTATACTTTGTGGTATACTGAATACCACCTAAAGCCGACAAGGGGGAGGAATATCCATGAACGAAAAGGAAATTGCCGAAATTCGCCGCCGCTTTCGGGCGGACCGCGGTACGATTACCCACGTGCGTGGGTGTTATGTCAATGAACAAAAGGAAATCGTAGCCCAATTTGATCAGTCCCTAACCCTGATGCCCCAAGAAGAAGCGGAGAAAATGTTGGCGGTACTGAAAAAGACGTTGTCCGGTACCGTGGGCAAAAATCTGATTAACCTCTCTTTTTCCACCGCCCAGGTAGTTGACAGTGAGGAACACCGATTACTTATGACCTTGCGGGATACCAAACTGGAAGAGGAAGAGGCTGTGCAGCGCTTTTTTGAAACGGTAATCCCGGCGGTAACCCTGGAAGGCACGTATCTCATTTTACTGTGCCAGGATACCTATGACGTACCCTTCCGCAGCAAAGACGGGCAAAAATTGGAAGATGCCAGCGAGGAAGTGTTTTCGTACATTTTGTGCAGCATTTGTCCAGTGAAAATGACAAAACCGGCGCTTTGCTATCACATTCCTGAAAACCAGTTCCGTAGTTTGCCGCCGGATTGGTTGGTTTCGCCGCCCCAGGCAGGATTTTTATTCCCTGCTTTTGATGATCGCAGTACTAATTTGTACGGGGCTCTTTATTACACCCGGGATACGGCCGACAGCCAGGAGGAATTGGCCCAGGCGGTGTTCCATCTACCATTGCCTATGCCGGCACAGGAACAAAAAGAGACTTTCCAGGAAATTCTAACGCAGTCACTAGCCGAAGCGTGTTCCTATGATGTGCTGCAAACGGTCCATGACCAATTGTGCCAGCGTATGGAGGAGCATAAAGAAAGCCGCGATCCGGAACCACTGACGGTTTCGGCCAAAGAAGTAGGCGGTATTTTGCTGGACTATGGGATTGATGATGAACAAGTTGCGGCCTTTGAAGAAAAGTGTGACGAAGCTTTTGGCACCGAGGCGGTTTTCGCGCCCCAGAATCTGGTGGAACAGAAGCGCTGGGAAGTTCAAACACCGGATGTGAGCATTCGCGTAGCCCCAGGACGAGGGGATTTAGTGCAGACGCGGATCATTGACGGGGCAAGGTACATACTCATCCGTGCGGAAGAAGGAGTGGAAGTAAACGGTGTGGCGATTCAAATTCGTCCGGAACCGATTCCTTCTCCTGTAGAAACAGAAAAAGATCCCCTTTCGACATAAATAGCCCGGGAATCGACAAAAAAAGACCCTAGAGAAAAGGCACCTGTATTGTCAAA
>CAJKJS010000234.1 GCA_905200265.1 uncultured Oscillospiraceae bacterium | reverse complement strand
AATCTTTCAAAAAACCAAAAACAATTATACCGCCACCGGTGCTGCCATGTCAACACCAGTGACGGTATTTTTTACACTTTTTGTTTTAAGGCTCGTAGGTTTCGATCGTAACGGATAGGATCACAACATCGTCAATCGGTTTATCGGAATCAGAAACTTCCACCGCGTTAATGGTGTCCGCCACTTCTAATCCTTCAAAAACTTGGGCAAAAACCGTATGTCCGCGCTTAGGTTCAAAGGCATTGTAAGAACCATCCAACATGGGATTTCCGCCGTATTCATTATAGATTTGCTTATAGTTTTCTCCCAAAAGATCTGTATTGAGGAAGGTATACCCGTACATAGACTGCACTTGATCCCACTGGCTGGGATCAATGGCTTTTAGTTGTTCATAGTTTTGCTCCAAGGAATCCCACAAGGAGCTGTCAACCGATTTGCATGTGTTAATAAAGAACTGGCTGCCGTTTGTGTCCACACCACTGTTGGCCATGGAGACAGATCCATACAAATTCAGTAAGTTACTGTTAAATTCATCCGCAAAAGGTTCACCCCAGATGCTTTCGCCGCCTGTACTATCGGCATTCGGATCGCCCGATTGAATGATAAAATCCTGCACAACCCGATGGAAAGTAAGGCCATCGTAATACCCAGTTTCTGCCAGGCATTTGAAATTATACACCGCCTTGGGAGCCGCTTCCGGGAAGAAGCGGAATTTCATCGTGCCCAGATTCGTTTCCATAACGGCAATTTCTTCCCCTTCTTCAGGCAAGTCTAACTGGTACCCGATTTTATCGTCGGTATTCTGTTTCGGTTCCGGAAAATCTTCCTGCGCTACAACGTCTCCCGTATAGTCTCCGGAAACCGCAGGGTTTTCTTTTTCTTGCTGGCAGCCGGCGGAAAAAGCGAGCAGCAGACAAGCTGCCGCAACAATCCACACGCGTTTTCTCATGAACAAATATGACAACTCCTTTGTGACAAATGATTTTCTTCTATTCTACCTGTTTTCACGAAGATATGCAAGAGATAGGGTGTATGGTAGGCATGAAAGCTTTTCTAAAAGGATATACATAAAAAACAGCTGTGAAAAAAGAAGGAGGCCCTACCATGAAATATTACCCCGAAGGACACTTGCTGCAAACAAAAGAAAACCTCTCTGCCATGCAGTCTCTAAGTACTCTCGCCGAAAGTATGAAACAGCAGCGGATTTTAGAAGCAAAAGCGCAACTGTGTGACAGCTCCCACAATTTAATTGTCAATCTTCATGGTGTGCGGGGCATTATTCCCCGGGAAGAAGGCGCATTAGGGATTCGCGAAGGTACCGTACGGGATATTGCGGTCATTACGCGAGTAAATCGGCCGGTCAGTTTTGTGATTGACCGCATAGAAAAAGATGAAACCGGGGCCCCTCTTGTGTGGTTATCCCGGCGTAAAGCCCAGAAACGCTGCCAACAGGAATATCTATCGACTTTACGTCCTGGGGATGTTATTCCGGCCCGCGTAACCCATTTAGAGCCTTTTGGCGCGTTTGTTGATATTGGATGCGGGAACATTGCCCTTATTCCGATTGACTCCATTTCTGTTTCCCGCATCGATCACCCCTCTCAGCGTTATCATGTGGATGATGATATTCGCGTGGTGGTGAAGAGTATCCATGCAGGCCGCATTACATTGAGTCAAAAAGACCTACTGGGTAACTGGCTGGAAAACGCCAACTGTTTTCATGCAGGAGAAACCACAACCGGCATTGTGCGTAGCGTAGAAAACTATGGGATTTTTGTAGAATTGGCCCCCAATTTGGCTGGTCTGGCGGAATGGAAAGCCGATATCCATCCCGGCCATTTAGTCAGCGTGTACATTAAAAGCATTGTGCCATCCCGCATGAAAGTGAAGCTCATTATCATCGAAGAATTTGATTCGGCGCCTTTTTGTGCCCCTAAACCGTTCTTTCAGGAAAACCACATGGATGCCTTTTTGTATTCACCCTCTATGTGTGATAAGCGCATCGAAACTATCTTCTGTCCAGAAAGCTGCTCGACTGCCTCTGATTGAATCTGTTTTTTCTTTCTTTTCCCCTTGATTCGTGCTATACTGAGGAGGAAAAGAAAGGAGATTTTCTTATGAAAAAGAAACGATTGGCAAGTTTATTCGTTTGTCTTTTCTTGTTGCTGAGTTTTTGCGCCTGTCAACCGGCTCTTTCCCCTATGGAGGAAGTAAAACAGGCCTTCCAAAAAACCATGAACGAGAACGGCTTTGATTTTTCCGGTAAACTTTCGCTCAACATGGAATCGGGCGGCACTTCATTGTCGTATGATCCGGTGAAAGTGCGAGTAAAAACCTTGCTAGAGGAAGGCTCTCCGGTTGCTTTTGAAAGCCAAGTACAGTTTTCTGTTTCGGGCACCGATGTCGACATGCATGTGATCAATTCGGACCGTATGCTGTACGGTTCCTACTCGCTGGGTGGCATGACCTTGTACACAAAGCAGCCGCTTTTTCTCCCTGACATCATGCAGGAATGGGAGAATCAGAACGAGGCTGACGCCCCGCTATCCATCGGAGACGAATGTTTTTCGATTACAGCTCAAAAATCAACCAATTTGTCAGTTTACACGCTTTCGTTAACGGAAGAAGGAAAGCAGACTCTATCGGCGTATATCCGTGCACTATCCACACAAGCCGGTATGCCGGATTCCATTCTTCAGAAAGAAGCTCCCAAGGTAGAATCACTCACATGGACGATGGGCGTAGACCCAAACGGTTATATGTCCACCCTGCATATGGCGATGACGCTGTGCATAGAACAAGAGAATACCCCTGTTCGTATGCAAATGTCTCTGTCGGGCAATGTGGTTAACCCTGGCAAGGAAGTGAGCATTTCTCTGCCGGAAGATACGGATCGGTATCAAGATGTTTCTTCCCTATTTTTGCCGGAAGAAGACCCAGACATATGAGAAAGCACCATCCCAGCTTCGTTTACCTATTATGACGACAGCAAAGAAATTTATGAGTACGAAGAATTGGATGAAAACGAAATAGCCATTTTTATGGATATTCTCAACCAAAACGAGGGTTATATTCCCTCACAGGAAGAACAGAGTACGGTTTTAAACTCCACTCAGTTTGCCTGTTTTCAGCCATTTGAATCCACTTCGCTCTATTTTTTGCCGTATGAAGAGAATTTCCCGCTATGCGACACAATAAACCATGTGGCGTATTCATTAACCGATGAGCAGCGGGCCTCCCTTGTTTCTATTTTGCATGCTCATAACTTATGTACGGATCTACCTTAACCTTATACACAAAAAGCCGCTCCGAGAGGTTTTCCCTCCGGGGGCGGCTTTTTTATAACTTATACAACTTGGAACAGATAGAACTTTAAATAGTTCGTTTCGGGTACGTTCCAAAGAATGGG
>CAJKJS010000233.1 GCA_905200265.1 uncultured Oscillospiraceae bacterium | reverse complement strand
TAGCTGCCAGCCACCGTCAACTGACGCACCAGCAAGCTGGGGGCGCCATAACGGGAAACGCCGGGCAGCGAGAACGTGAGGTCCGCTCCCACATCGGTGACATCTTTGAGCATGTCGATAAAGGAGCCGGCTACCGTGATGCGGTCAACCGCCCGGGTGATGACGCCGTTTTCCACCAGGAAGCCGGAGGAGAGCAGCGAAAAGCTACCGGCCACGTCATTGACACCGGCGTGAATCCCGGTCATATCGGTAATGATCAGCCCGTTCCCCAGTTTTTCTACCAGCTGGTCGAAGGAATCGGTGCCGGGGGTGATGAACAGGTTGGTGGGCGCTACCGTTACGGGAGATGCGGCCCCAGCCCGGCGGCCATTGCCAGTAGAAACTGCGCCGGGTTCTTTGGCCGCGGTTTTCAGGTTGTGCAGAAAACCGGTGAGCGTGCCGTTTTGGATGAGCACCGTCTTCTGGGACGGGGTGCCTTCGTCGTCGAACGTCATGGGCATGCCCGGTTCAAACGGATCGTCTACCAGCGTAATCAGGGACGAAGCCACCGTCTCTTGCCGGCTGTCTTTCAGAGGCGACAACCCTTTTTGTACCTGATCGGCGCTGAAGATGGGCGCAAAGGCTTGCAGCAGGGTAGCAACCGCATCGCCGTGCAGCAAAATGCGCGTTTTGCCAGGAGCCACCGGCTGGGCGCCTAAACGGGCGGTGGATTTTTTCACCGCTTCATTGGCCAGGGCCGCCGTGTCGGTGCTGCCGCAGGAAAATGCGTAGGCATCCTGTACCTCGTCACCCCGGCGCACAATGGGAGAAACCACCATCACAGAATACTGGCGGGTTTCTTCGGCGGAGAGACCCAGGGTGTTGTGCAGCGAAACTTTCTTCTTGCCGACTTCCAGCGCGCAGGTGCTGCAACGGTCCACCGGTTCGCCGTGGGCCAGGGTTTCTTTTTCCAGCTGCATCGCCAGCTGGATGCGGTCGCTGTCGGAAAGGGCCATGAGCGGATCTTCGGCAACGGGCAAAGCCGTATATGTCTGCGGGCCCTGCATGGGGTGCTCGCCGGTGTTTTCTACACTGCGGGCATTATCCATGGCGTGCTGAACCAGCGAAGCGGCATCGTCCATGGATTCGGTATAGGCGTAGCCATCTTTGCCATCCAGCTGTACCCGCAAGCCAATACCCAGGGTGCGGCTGACTTCATATTGGTCGATTTCCTGGGACAGGATGTTCACCGAAAAGTTTTCCCCTTCGGTTTTGTACGTTTCGGCTGCGGTGCAGCCGTTTTCTAAGGCCAGACGGAAAACCTCCTGGCGGAATGCTTCATAGGTGCTCATTTAATAGCGTCCCCCTTTCCTCCTACGGTCATGGACGAAACGCGAATGCGCGGCTGTCCGATATTCACCGGAACGCCACCGGATTCCGAACCGCACACGCCCTGCATCATCCACATGTTGGGCCCGACCCGGTCGATCTTCATCAGCACATCGCTGCCTTTCCCCACCAGGGTGGCGCCGCGCACGGGGGTGAGGATTTTTCCGTCCCGAATCCAGTAGCCCTCATTCACGGCAAAGTTAAATTCCCCGGTCAGCGGGTTAACCGAACCGCCGCCCAGAGTCTTTGCGTACAGGCCTTCTTTCACCCCGGCGATCATTTCGTCGGGATCGTCGGTGCCCGGGGCCAGGAACGTACAAGTCATACGGGATGTGGGCGCATAGGTGTAGCTTTCACGCCGGCTGCTGCCGGTCAGGGGATGGGGTACCCGGCGGGCGTTGGCGCGGTCGTACATATACGTTTTCAAAATGCCGTTTTCGATCAGCACGTTGCGCTGGGCCGGTACGCCTTCGTCGTCCATGCCGTGCAAACAGCCCCATTCGCCGTCGAGGGTACCGTCGTCAATGGCCGTGACACAGGAAGAGGCAATTTGTTTCCCCAGGCAGCCGGCAAATTCCGAATTGCCCTTCGCTACGCTGGTGGCTTCCAGGGAATGCCCGCAGGCTTCATGGAAAATTACGCCGCCAAAACCGCCATCGATAACCACCGGGAACGTACCGGCCGGGCATTCGATAGCATGCAGCATGGTAACGGCCTGCTTCGCCGCCGTACGGCCCAGTTCTTCCAGGTTTAGGGTGTCGTACACATCAAACCCGCGGCCAAAGCCCGGCCCGATATACCCCGTTTGGGTTTCGCCGTTGGCCGAAGCCACTGCGTTGACAATCACACGGGTATAAGGACGGCGGGTAGAAGCCCACAGCCCTTCGCTGTTGATGACCCACACCTTTTGTTCGTTATCAAGGTACCGGCACTGCACCTGCACGATTTCTTCACTTTCCTGCCGGGCCGCCTGGTACATGCGCCGCAGTAGGTCAATGCGCATAGCATTATTGACCCCTTCAAAACCGGGAGTACCGTCGTCATAGGAATGGGGGGCAAAATCGGGTATCATAGCCGGTTGTTCCCGTTTGCCCGGGAAGGCGGCCGCAGCCGAACGGGCCGTCGCCAGCAGCGCTTCTTCGCTCAGGTCGGCGGTGTACGCATACGACCGGCGGGCACCGCACAGCACCCGTACCCCTACCCCGCGGGAATGGGTATAGGAGGCGTTTTCTACGCCTTCCTGGTTCAGGGAAATGGTGGTTCCCTTCGTATCTTCGCAGAATAGTTCAGCAAAATCCCCGCCGGTGGACAGGGCTTCGCTCAAAATTTTTCTGGCAAGCTCTTGTGTGAGCAAAAGAATCTCTCCTTTCTGACATAGCAAATAAAGGCTTTTTTAAAAACCTTCTTTGTTACTATAGCACAACGCGGGGTGGGTGTAAAGATTTCAAAGGGAAGGAGACAAAAAGACGTTGACAAACCGCAATTCCCCTTTTTATAATGAGGGCAATTCCGGACTTAGCAGGAACATCGTGAAAGAAGGAAGGAGACACCATGATGAAACAACTAAACGGTTTTCAGCGTGGCATCAACCTGGGCGGATGGCTGTCCCAGTGTACGCCAAAGAAGGAGCACTACGACACCTTTATCACCGAACAGGACTTGCGCACCATTGCGTCTTGGGGGCTCGATCATGTGCGGCTGCCCATTGATTACGTATTGGTGGAACAGGAAGACGGAACCCCTCGGGAAGAAGGGTATCGGTACATCGAAACGTGTATCGAGTGGTGCCGCACGTATGGGCTGCATATGATTTTGGATTTACACAATACAGCGGGGTACAGCTTTGCCGACCCGGATAGTTCGGTTCACTTTTTTGCCGACGAGGGGCTGCGGCAGCGGTTCCGGGAACTGTGGGAACGGCTGGCCCGCCGGTTTTCTCCCTACAAAGAGACCGTTTTATTCGAACTGCTCAACGAAGTCGTCGACCCTCGGCCGTCTCACGACCGCCCCCAGCCGCCCCCCCACACCCCCCACACCCCCCCCTCCCC
>CAJKJS010000232.1 GCA_905200265.1 uncultured Oscillospiraceae bacterium | reverse complement strand
AACAGGGCAAAAAAGGTTTTTCGTCTCCTTCGTACCAAAAGAGAACCGATCTTGCAGAAACTGTATTACTTCTTGTAATTTTTTATCCACATATTCCACCATGTTGTTAACAATACGGGGGATATCCGGTACCGAAAAGGAAAAACTCCGGCCGAATCCCTGTAGAGTAATTTGCACCATGTTTCCATTTTGCGCTGTTTGCCACAATGGGGCCTCTTCGCCCCATAGCGTGCGGCGGCAGACGCTATCCACGGTATAAAAGCCATATACCGAAAGACCAAATAAAAAGACGAAAAAAGCAATCGAAAAAACGCGGCGAATCGCCGGATGCCGGCCCATCATGGAAAAACCTCCCGGGTAAAACAATACCATGATATCGTGGCCGGAAAGGAAAGGGTTTATGCGTATATTAGGCGCCTGCCAGGGTTTCAATCAGAATTTCGGCGAATAGCTCTCCGGTACGGCAGGCCTCCTGTATGTTGTTGCCGCTGGTGCCAAATTCCACGAGCAAAGAGCCGGGTGTGAAATTTTCGTTATAGACACGCTCCAGAAAATAGAGCGGACGGGAAAGGCCGGGATACATCTTGTCAGCGTTTTCCTGTAGCCGTAAACCAAAACGAAAGTTTTCTTTCCAGTTGGGAAATCCTAAGGATTCGTCTTCCCCACAGCCGCAGATAATCATAAATTGGGCCGCCTTCTCTCCGTCAATTTCAGCTACGGTTTTCAGTAAATTGCCGTCGCTGTCTTCCAGGGCGTCTCGATGTACATCTAGTGTGATACAGATCGTCGGGTATTTTTCCAGATTCTTGCGAATGGTCTCCGCAGAACGGTCATAACTGCCCGTATAAGCAGGGGAATCGTGAACGGTTGTATCGTGAATCACGCCGTATCCGGCTTCCTCTAATTTTTCGGCAATCACATTTCCTACTTCGACCACCGTTTCTTCCGGGTTATCGCTGCGGTTGGCGGCGTCTTTATAACACCAGGAGTTGGCTGTCATTTGGTAGCGTTCCGTTGTGTGGGTGTGATAAATCAAGATAACAGGGGTACCGTCCCTCGGCACATTGGCTTTGTAGGCATCGGCTTCGGCTTGATAATCCAGGCCGCTGGTACCCGACCGGTCTAAAATGCGAAAACCTTCTACCTCACTGCCGGTGATCTGTGTTTCTTCGATGGACTGGACCTCCCGGTCAGGATCTGGGGAGGATTCCGGCAACGGGGAAGGGGAAGCGGATGGTTCTGGCGAAGGAGTGGTTTGCGGGAAAGCTTCCTGTTGTGGATCAAGAATCTCCTTTTCATCCGAAGAGGGTTCGCCTTCCACCTCGGCGGTAGGGGCCGATGGCAGGTACAAGGATACCGAAACATGGGAAAGAAACGAAAGGAGTGTTTCTTCCCCTGCCATGGTGGTCAGTACCACGCAGCCACAGGCCAGCAGTGCACTGCAAAGGGACAGTAGCCCTAGCAGGGCGCGTCCTTTTTTGCTATTTTGGAAAAACAGCCTGACCCGTTTCATCTGCTCCCGCCTTTCTTTCGTTGCGTCCTGTCAACAGATATATGTGGGTGGGGCAGACAATATGAAAGCGCTCCTTTTATTTGTAACAAACAAAAGGAGCGCTATTTTTTTAGATTATTACTTTTTGGCAAAATAAGTAGGGTGCATGCGGCTGTAGTGAAAAATGAGCTGTTGGGCCACCCCGGCATACGGCCCGAAATCAGCGGCACTCTGACCGGGAAACCATGTTTCCATGGCGCGCAGCATCCAAACATCCAGAGGAAAGGCTTCCAACCGGTGACAGCCATACAGAAGGATACATTCTGCTACTTTAGGTCCCACGCCGTGGATTTGCTGCAGCATTTGCCGGGCTTCAGGCAGGGGTAAAGTTTGACAGGCGGTCAAATCGACCTCCCCGCGGGCCACACGTTGGGCGGCATCCAGCAGGTACCGGGTACGGAACCCAGCCCGAATGGGGGCAAGGTCATCCGGGGAACAGCCGGCCAATTTTTCTGGAGTAGGAAAGTCAAAATCCGTGCCGGTGTCTAAAGGATCGCCCAGGGTTTCACACAGCCGGGCGATCATACCACGTATACGGGGAATGTGGTTATTTTGAGACAAAATAAACGAACAAAGCGCTTCCCAGGGGTCCTGCCGCAAAATACGAATACCGCTGGCGTACTGGGCCGCTTCCTGTAAAACCGGGGACATGCGGGAAAAATCCCGCAGCAAAGCAGGGTAGTCAAGACCCAGATCGAAATAATCATACCACAGAGACCGGTACAGCGATTCATCCCCCGAAAGAAGCAGGGCCGTTTCGGTTTGGGTAACGGTAAGTGTATGGTGCCGGGCAACGCCCGAGAAAACACCGGGTTCCATTTCCGTAAAGCGGAAACACTGGCCGCAGAAAAAGGTCTGAGCCGGGTCGAAAGAGAGAGGTAACGTGACCATCAGCGGTTCTTTTCATCCGCCTTGGCGGTCACTTGGGGATCACGGCTGGTGATATAGCGAATCGAGCGCTCAATGGAATCTCTGGAATTGCCCCAATCGCCCCCATTGTTGCGGTAGTCAAACATGCGGCAAAAATGCGTGACATCGGCGTTGACCTCTTGCAGGTACTGCCGGGACAGAGAGAGTATCACTTCATTGAGAGCCGTCGCTTCTTTTTTGGGGAGCTTCTGCGTAGCACGCAGCAACGTGCGGCAGTGGGGCAGACAGATGTACGGTTGCTGAGCAAACAACTGGCGGAATTCTTCGTCCTTTTGCCACATAGTCACGACGGTGCTGTTTAGGTGATCCATATTTTTTTCGATATTTTCGCAGATAAAACAGCTTTTTTCCCGTTTTTCAATGGTGGGAATCACTTTTTTGGCGGCCGATTTCGGGTCCGGTTTCGCCCCTTCGAAAATTTCTTCGTCCATTTCGTGCAAGAGGCTTTCCAGAATCAGCGCCACCGAAAGCCGGCTGCCCCGCATAAGAATTTGGCGGAAATGGCTTTCGCAGAATCCCAATCGGTTGGTTTCCATGCGCACGTCTGGTTCCATCATAGCCGCCCCGGTGATGTAAGTGGCCATACGGTCTTCCAGCATATCCCGCATACGGCACAGGGGGCAACCGTCTTTGGGTTCAAATACTTCGTGAATGGGAATCGTACAAATATCTTCACGCATAACAGAAAACGCCTCCGTTTATTTTGGGTGCTTCCACCGAAAGACTCGATAGAATGAGTTGTTTTATTATACCATAAACCCGGGGGACGGCTCAAGGGAGAAAGTCTTTCTACATTCTGTAGAGGCAACGCATTTTTTTGCTTTTAAAGAATCAAGTTATCCCCTGCCGTACGGGGAGAATTTTGAAAAGAACGTATGTACCCCCATAAAATTTGGCGGGGACATGCAGGTTTTTAACATTTTCAACTGAGTTTTCAACGGGGA
>CAJKJS010000231.1 GCA_905200265.1 uncultured Oscillospiraceae bacterium | reverse complement strand
CACCCATTAGCAGCAGCAACCCGCCGCACACCATGTTGACGATTTTATAGTGGTCTTTAATCGCCTGACCCGCACCTTTCAGTTTCCCGATCAAGACGGCGCTAACGGCAAACGGAATGCCCAGCCCCAGCGAATACGCCAGCAGCATCAGGACGCCGGTGAGCACATGCCCCTGCTGGGACGCCAGCAATAGCGCCGAACCCAAAAAGGCCCCCACACAGGGCGTCCATCCCACGGAAAAGACCATGCCGAAGAGCATGGACGAAAAGAACCCCAGTTCCTTTCGCCGGCCTGCGCGCTGTACCCCACGGAAAAAGGAAAGCTGAAATATCCCCAGAAAATGCAGCCCGAATATAGCCACAATCAGCCCGGTGACGATATTAACGGCCGTGCTGTAAGTTTGCAGAAAATGCCCTAACGTGCCGGCCAGCGCCCCCATACTGACAAAAACCAGGGTAAAACCGGCAATAAAGCCCAAAGCGTTTTTCAGTGTTTTTTTCACGCTCTGCTCTTCCCCACCGGCAAAGTATGACAAGTATACCGGCAGCATAGGCAGTAAACAGGGGGAAATGAACGTGACAATTCCCTCTAAAAATGAGATCACATAGGTCATGGGGTTTCTTCCTTTCTCGTTTTTTGGGTTCCTTGACGGGGTTCGGGCGCCGTGCTATACTTACCCTCAGAATCGGGTAAAAAGCCAGACTAACCGAGGTGAAACACGATGATCATAAAAGTTCTGGTAGAAAACAGCACGAAGGACCCGTGCCTACAGGCAGAGCACGGCCTGAGTCTTTATATGGAATGTGGCCCGCATCGAATTTTATTTGACATGGGCCAAACCGATGCGTTTCGAAAAAATGCCGAAAAAATGAACGTTGACCTTACGAAAGTCGATTATGCGGTACTGTCCCACGGGCACTATGACCACGGCGGCGGTCTTCGTGCCTTTTTACAGGTAAACGACCACGCCCCTGTTTATGTACACAAGCGGGCATTTGATCCCCATTACCATGGAGCGCAGAAGTATATCGGCCTGCCCGCTTCGTTACAGGGGCACCCCCAGCTGCATGAAACGGATGGTATCCTATCTATTGCCGATGGGATAACGCTTTATGGCGGTACACTGGGCCCCTGCCGGCATCCGGTGGAAGCCTATGGTCTCAGCCGTATGGAAAACGGAGAGCTCATACCCGACGATTTCGCCCATGAACAGTACCTAAAGATAGAAGAAAACGGCCAGACCGTTGTCATCAGCGGCTGTTCCCACCGGGGCATTTTGAATATTATGGATTGGCTGCACCCGGATATCCTGATCGGCGGGTTTCATTTTGTAAAACTGAATCCCGAAAGTAAGCCGGATGCCGCCGTATTGGACGAAGCGGCCCGGGAACTAACCGATTACCATGCCGTCTACTACACCGGCCACTGCACGGGCACACCGGCCTTTTCATACTTACAGGCCCACATGCCAACCGGTTCCCTGCACGCCCTGCACACAGGGCAAACCATTTCCCTATAAAGTTACCCACAAAAGGAGGGCTCATGGATGGCCCCATTAGAAGAAACATTGTCCCGCGCTTTCCCTTTTTGGAACGACCTGGACGATAAAGCAAAACAAACGATGTGTCAGCAATCGGCGCTCTTTTCTTACCCGAAAGGCGCTGCCATTCACGACGGACAGGAATGTACCGGAGTGATTTTAGTGAAAAGCGGGTGCCTGCGGGTCTATTTACTATCCGAAACAGGCAAAGAAGTGACCCTATACCGGTTAAATCCCGGGGATATTTGCATGCTGTCGGCTTCCTGCGTGCTGCAAAGCATTACGTTCGACGTATTTGTCGATGCCGAAGAAGACAGCGAGTGCCTGATTCTTTCCAGTTCCGCTTTTTCCGCGGTAGCCGAAAACTACCCGGCGGTGAAGATCTTTGCCCTGGAAACAGCGGTCAGCCGTTTTTCTGATGTGATGTGGGTGATGCAGCAAATTCTGTTTATGAATTTTGACCGGCGGCTGGCCATTTTCCTGCTGGATGAAATGGCCCGCACCGGGGACGATACCCTGCACCTGACCCACGAACAGATCGCCCGGAACATGGGATCAGCCCGCGAGGTGGTTTCTCGTATGCTCAAATATTTTTCGTCGGAAGGAATGACGGAAGTTTCGCGCAAAGGCATTAAAATCCTGAACAAACAGGCTTTGCAGCAATTAGCCTTTTAACAAATCCAGAATCTGTCCCTTGGGCCGTACGCCTACCGCCTGGTTGACGATTTTGCCGTCTTTCATAGCGACCAGAGTGGGAATACTCATAACGCCAAACGCCTGGGCCAGCTCGGGTTCTTCATCCACGTTGATCTTACCCACGGTGAACTGGGGATTTTCTTCGGCGATTTGGTCCACCACCGGCGAAACCATACGGCACGGACCGCACCAGGGCGCCCAGAAGTCCAAAAGGACGGGTTTTTCGCTATGCAGAATTTCGTTTTCAAAGTTATTGGTATTTACAGTCAATACAGACATGGTTCCTCTTCCTTTCTGTTATAAGAAATTTAGGTTTGGCTCTGCCGGTTTTTCCGGTGGAGCCTTTTTACATATTCATTATATCGGGATGGCTTTCGTCTTTCCGTGACGAAGTCACCAAACGCGCTTTGCAAATTAGCTGGGTCATGGTGCCCATGGGACAGTACACACACCAGGAACGGGGCTTAAACAGCATCATGGTAACAAGCCCCAGCACCGTAGACGTGAGCATTACGCTGTAAAACCCAAAGGCAAATTGAGCCACGCCCTGGGAAAACAGGGTTCCGTGGTATGCCCAGTGCCAGGGCACCTGGAACGTCCACAAAAGGGTGACCGCCTGGGACAGATCTTTCACCCCGGCAAATACCAGGTAGGTGTTCCACAGCATGAGGAAAAACATGGCGAAAAAGAAAATCAAAAATCCATACCGGAAGTACGAGGATTTCAGAAAGCGCGGCATATCTTTCCGACGGGAGAGCCCCAGCCCACCCAGCCGGGCAAACAACTGTCCCCGGCCGCAGTAGCGGTTACAATACGCTTTGCTGCCGGAGATGGACGCGATGAGCAGCGGAATGAAAAAGCACAAAAGCCCCAGCCAGGCAAACAGAATATTGAAAAAGCCCGCGACAAGGTACAAAACCGATACGATCCATAAATAATCGTACCAATGCCGTTTATGCTTCATGGCTCATCACCTCCATATGGATGGCCGAAGCCGGACATTCCAAGGCGCACCGGGAGCACCCCACGCACTTTGTTTCGTCTACGTTGGCATAGACCCCGTGCTCGATGGAAATGGCTTTTCTAGGACATACCGCCGCACAGCAGCCGCAGGCCACGCATTCCCGCCGGTTGACCCGGGCTTTGCGTTTGATAGGCACAAAAGATTCCCCCTTTGTTTTGACTGGATACAGAATACCACAGCATATC
>CAJKJS010000230.1 GCA_905200265.1 uncultured Oscillospiraceae bacterium | reverse complement strand
ATTCATTCCATTTTGTTACATTTGTAACCACTTTGTAACCGTTTGATTTCTTACATTTTTCACAGACGGATTTTGCTCAAAAAGAATTAAAATGCGAAACTTCCCTTTTTTCGGACTTTTCGGGGGGCATAGATTATGCAAAACCCAGCACTTTGCACAAAATGTGAGCACAAAATAATTTGACACATAGTCATTCTCTGCCTATAATCTGGAACAGCACTGCCGATCCAATCCAATCGCTTCTTTCACAGCACGGCAAATAGCCGGAGAGAGAACGAAGACTGTTGTAAGGAGAGCAGCTCACGTTATGAAACAAGAAACGAAGAAAAAACTGAATACCACCATGCATCGGATGGTCTGTCTTTGCGTGATGGCCGTGGTTGCGCTGGTTTCCATCGTGACTGTTATGGCCCAGACGGTGACCGTTACGGTAAAGGACGGAAGCGACACCTATTCGTTTGAAATGACGGATTGCACGCTCGGTTCGGTACTGGAACAAGCCGTAAACGCACAGGGCATGCCGGCACTTTCCAAGAACGATTTGGCCGTGTGGGATGAAAACAGCTTCACGGTAACCGTTCGGCGCAGCATGACGGTGACCGTGGCCGCAGATGGCAAGGAAAAAACGGTGAACCTGCATGAAGGGGATACGGTTTCCGATGCACTGCAAACCGCCAATGTACTGTTGGGTCAGAATGATCTTTGTACCAAAGGTGTGGACACGGTTTTGCAGGATGGCGACCGGATTTCCGTTGTACGCCGCTACACCGTAGCGATTACGGCGGATGGGAAAACCAGTCAGTACCTGGTCAATGAAGGCACCGTTCAAAATGCTCTGGGGCAAGCCGGTGTGCAGATTGGGGCCGAAGACCTGGTTTCGCAGTTTCTGGAAGACACGGTGACACCGGACATGGAAATTCAGGTGCAGCGTGTCAGCTACCGCGATGTGACCACCACGGAAAGTGTGGATTATGACACGGTGACCAAATCGGATTCTTCCATGTATGTGGGTGAAACCAAGGTGGAAACCGAAGGCCAGGAAGGGGAACGTACCATCGTAACCCGTGAAAAACTGGTGGACGGAAAGGTTGTAGAAACCGAAGAAATCTCCAATGAGATTACCAAAGAACCTGTAGACAAAGTGGTGCTGGAAGGCACCAAAAAACCGGAAACCCGTTGTGCTACCATTACCGCCGGCGGTACGGTGTACGATGAGAACGGGAACCTGGTATCGTATAAAAAAGCGTTGACAGGGCGCTGCACGGCTTATACCGGGGACGGATATACCTCTACCGGTATGACACCTCAGTATGGGGTCGTGGCCGTTGATCCCAACGAAATCCCCTACGGCACGCAGCTGTATATCTGCTCGCCCGATGGCAGCGTGGTATATGGGTACGCCGTGGCCGGCGATACGGGCGGATTTATCTATGGGAACTATATCCTCGCGGATCTGTATATGGACACGTACAGCGATTGTGCCAACTTTGGCGTACGGGAAATGACCATTTATGTGCTTTGATTCCCAAAGGATAGAAAAACGAAATAGAATCGAAATAACCGGAAGAACCGTTTGCAGTGCAATACGGCGGTTCTTCCGGTTTTTCTTTTGGAAAACCCGTGAATTCTCTTGCCAAGAAAACAGCGGAAATGATATGATAAACGAAAAGAAAAGAGCAGAACAAAACCGAAAAAATGTTCGATTTTTCTCTTGTTTTTTCGACATGTGTGTGGTATGATGAAGACACCGAACATATGGTCTATTTTCGAAGTAGGGATAAGCAGGAGGAAGACGTCATGCTAAACATGCTTTTTGGAATTGGTCTGCTGGCAGGAGCCGCAGTCCTGTTGGTGATGTACCGGCCGAAAGAGAGAGAAAGCTGGGAAACCTGGGGGATTTGTGTGCTGTTAGGGCTATTTTCTGTAATGCTGTCTGATGGCAGTGTTGTTTTGCAGGTCATTGAACACACAGCGCAGATCGTGGCGTTTTTCAGCTGTCTTTGCACGATGCACCGGGAAAAAGTGCGCCGGGCAAGACGCAAGACCATGCGGAGAAAAAATGTAGCATCCATGCAGGCACCAGAGGAAAAAGTAAAGCCCTTTTGTGCGTAAATGCACCATTCCCTGTGGAACAGCCATCCTCTTATGCAAACGGGAACACGGAGAAACTCCTGCCAAAAACAGAAGGGACTGGAAGTTTTGAATTACGTGTATGCGTGCATGTGGGTGTTGTGTGGGCTGATCCTGATTGTAAAAATGGGAAAAGAAAATCGGGTATTTTATCCCACGTGGGCCTTTTTTCTCGTGCTGGGAGCTTGGTGGTTTCTTAACGAGCTGTATCCGGAAGTAAACATGTTTGAAGGTGTGCCTGGCTGGATATTACGGGGGTTAGGTGCTGTTATTTTGGTGTTGCTGATCGTGACTTTTGTGAAACAGAAGCGGCAGGAAAAGCAGCAGCAAGCAACTACGGAACTAAAAAAGGAAGAACGGTCCGATCACCGGGGTGAAGAGTAATCATGATCGATTCAGTTCTTACTTTGGGAGAAAAAGTTGCCGAACTGTTTGTGATGATTGCGGTGGGCTATTTTTTATCTCGGCGCAGAGTGTTGACAGAACAGGGGCTTTCTCAAATTACGACGATTTTACTCTATGTGGTAACACCCTGTTTAACGGTGGATTCCCTGATGTCGGTAGATGATTCCGTCAGTATGTCCACCCTGCTTCTGGCAGGTGCCTATGGGTTTTTATACCACTTTTTAGCCATGGGGGTTAGTTTGTTATTTTACCGGCGAACGCCCCTGGAAAAGCGCAACGTGCTGCGGTTTGCCATGGTGTACAGTAACACCGGATTTATGGGCTTTCCATTAGTGCAGGCCATTTTGGGTGCGGAGGGCCTTGTCTATGCAGCCGTATTTGTTGTTTCTTTTAACGTATGTAGTTGGACCCATGGCTATTGGCTTATGAGTGGAGGCGGGAAAACCCGTCCGATCGATATTGTCCTCAATCCTGGCGTGCTGGGATTAGCGGTCGGTATGGTGTTGTTTGCGTGTAAGATACAGCTGCCGGAAGTGATTGCTTACCCCATTGAGAGTTTTGGGGCGTTAAATACCCCCTTGGCGATGGTGATCATAGGGTCTTATATTGCCAAAGTGAAAATGAAAGACTTTTTTACCGATCGCCTTGTTTTTCAAATTTGCGGGTTACGGCTTATTGTAATTCCTTTGGTATACTTTGTCTGTATGCTGGGATGTTTTGCCCTTTGGCCCCAGCCGGTGATGCTGGTTAGCTGTATGATTCAGGCGGCTGCACCAGTGGCAGGGCTTACCGTCTTGTTTGCGGCAAAGTTTGACCGGGAAAAGGAACTTTCTGCCAAGTGTGTGGCTGTTTCGACACTGCTTTCGATTCTTACGATGCCGTTTATTACGGTTTTGTCGCAAATGGCCGCTGGGTTG
>CAJKJS010000229.1 GCA_905200265.1 uncultured Oscillospiraceae bacterium | reverse complement strand
AAAATTGTACCACTTTGTTCCCATAGCCAGGACATAGCTTTTCTTGCCTCCTTTTTAACTGAGTACCGCTTTTCTGTTTTCCTTTGGTTCAGGACGCACCAGCATATAAATCGCCAGTGCAATCAAAAGCAGTGCCACCACCGTGCCGATGATATCCATATGCCCGGTAAACAGCAGCCCCAGCTGGTTGACAACCAGCGCCGCCGCATAAGCGAAGCCGCACTGATACCCCACTGCAAACCAGAACCAACGGCGGTTGTTCATTTCGCGCTTGATAGCCCCCATAGCGGCAAAGCAAGGCGCACACAGCAGGTTGAACACCAGGAACGAATACCCACTCACCGCCGTAAAGGATGCTGCCATATTGGCATATACCGTGCCTTCACCGGCACTGTACAAGATACCCAAGGTACCCACAATATTTTCTTTCGCTACCAGTCCGGTCACCGAAGCCACGGCCGCCTGCCAATCGCCCCATCCCAGCGGGATGAACAGCCAGGCAATGCCATCGCCAATATACCGCAGCAGGCTGTGGTCGATCTGGTCATCGCTGAGCATGGTAAAGCCGCCATCGACAAAGCCGAAATACGTGACGAACCACACCACAATAGTGGAAAGCAGAATGATGGTACCGGCTTTTTTGATGAAGGACCAGCCACGTTCCCACATGGAGCGCAGCACGTTCCCCACGGTGGGCCAGTGATAAGCGGGCAGTTCCATGACGAACGGCGCCGGTTCACCGGCAAAACGTTTGGTCTTTTTCAGCATGATGCCCGACAGGATGATAGCGGCCATACCCACAAAGTAGGCCGATGGCGCTACCCAGGGAGCCCCACCAAACAGGGCGCCGGCCACCATGGCAATAAACGGCAGTTTGGCCCCACAGGGGATAAAGGTGGTAGTCATAATGGTCATGCGGCGATCCCGTTCATTTTCAATGGTACGGGAGGCCATAATGCCGGGCACACCGCACCCGGTGCCAATGAGAATCGGGATAAACGATTTCCCCGACAGACCGAATTTACGGAAAATACGGTCCATAACAAACGCAATTCGGGCCATATACCCGCAGGATTCCAAAAACGCCAGGAAGATAAAGAGTACCAGCATCTGCGGTACAAACCCGAGCACGGCCCCAACACCGGCGATAATCCCGTCCATAATCAGGCCATACAGCCACGGAGCACAGTTCGCGCTTTGCAGAGCCTGCTCCACCAGAACCGGGATACCCGGCACCCACACCCCATAGGAAGCGGGGTCCGGCGCTTCATATCCGTAGGAATCCAGTACCGTTAACGCTTCCTTGAGTTCAGCACCCGTAGACGTGACTTCTTCGGTCGCAAGGGTTTCTTCATCGGTCACTTCGTAGACAGCTTCATCCGTATCGGCAATACCGGATGCAAACTCCTGCAGGGCTGCTTTAGCTGCCGCCGGGTCATAGGTATCGGATTCCCGATCAATCAGGGCGGGAAGATCCCCGAGTTCGGCTCCCTGCGCTTCTTCATACGAAACAAAACCGTCTACAATACTGGCAGCACCGTCAAATTCTTCGGCTACTGTCGCATATTGTTCATTGCCCACCAGGTGCCAACCGTCACCAAACACCCCGTCGTTGGCCCAGTCTGTGGCCCAGGTCCCCACGGTGGTCACGGAGATATAATAGACAATGAACATCACCAGGGCAAAAATCGGCAGAGCCGCAAAGCGGTTTGTCACTACCTTGTCGATTTTATCCGAAGGAGACAGGCGGTCTTTTCGCTTTTTCTTATAGCAGCCCTTCATCAGGGATGCGATGTACACATACCGCTCGTTGGTAATCAGGCTTTCCGCATCATCGTCGCATTCTTCTTCCGCGGCGCGGATATCTTTTTCGATATGATGGAGCACTGTTTCGGAAAGTTTTAGCTGCGAGAGTACCTTTTCATCCCGTTCAAAGATTTTAATGGCATACCAGCGCTGCTGTTCTTCGGGAATACCGGACAGAGCCGCTTCTTCAATATGCGCCAGAGCATGTTCCACCACGCCGGAAAACGTATGCATGGGCACGGTTTTGGCTCCCAGAGCGGCATCTACCGCCGCCTGGGCGGCTTCACGAATGCCGGTGCCTTTTAAGGCCGACACCGCCAGTACCGGGCATCCCAGTTCCCGGGATAATTCCGAAAGCCGAATTTCATCGCCGCGTTTTTTCACCACGTCTATCATATTGACTGCCACAACCACCGGAATCCCCAGTTCGGTGAGCTGGGTAGTAAGATACAGGTTCCGTTCCAGGTTCGTGCCGTCGACCACGTTTAAAATCGCGTCGGGCCGCTCGCCAATGAGGTAATTTCGTGCCACCACTTCTTCCAGCGTATAGGGAGAAAGCGAATAAATGCCGGGCAAATCCGTGATGGTGACGCCGTCATGCTTTTTTAGCTTGCCTTCCTTTTTTTCCACCGTAACACCGGGCCAGTTCCCCACAAACTGATTGGAACCGGTCAACGCGTTGAACAGCGTAGTTTTGCCGCTATTCGGGTTGCCTGCGAGAGCAATTCTCAGATCCATCATCCATTTTCCTTTCTGTGCCGGATTGTTGTCTGCTTTGTGCCAAACCGGTTTACTCGACTTCAATCATGGCTGCGTCATCTTTTCGCAGCGACAGTTCATACCCACGTACGCTGACTTCCACAGGGTCGCCCAGCGGCGCTACTTTTCGCACCAGCACCTCGGTCCCCTTGGTAAGGCCCATGTCCATAATCCGCCGTTTGACGGCCCCTTCTCCATGCAATCGCAGCACGGTCACCCGATCGCCGACTTTCACCTCTTTGAGTGTTTTCACTGTGTGTTCCCTCCTATTCCGATCATACCGCGTTTGTCAGATCATGATTTTCTGCGCCATTTCCCGGCTGATGGCCACGCGGCTTTCCTTAATGCTGACAATCACGTTTCCCCCCAGGGACGTGATCACCATCACCGGGCTACCGGCCACAAACCCCAGGTTTTCCAGATGTTTGCGCACATCCGGTTTGCCGCCAATTCGTCGGATCACCTGTTCTTCGCCTTCCGGTGCCAAAGTTAAAGGCATCATGCGGGTCCCCCTTTCGCAAAGTTAGTTCTAACTAACGTTTGAGACTAGAAAAAAGTTAGTTTTGGCTAATCTCTCTCCATAAAGAAAAGTTAGCTTTCACTAACCGTTTATTATCATACGCATATTCCTTCCATTTGTCAATAGGAAGGCGCCCTTATTTTGGAAAAAAATTTCCACTCCCTGTTTTTTCTTGCATCCCACCTGTCCCAGAGGTATAATAGGGCCATAATCGCGAAAGGAGTGTTTTCTATGCAAATTGATGTTGTCAAAAACATGGCCGGCGGCGACGGGGAAGTGACCATTTGCCGACTGCTGGGCGAAAAAGAACTCAACGGTAAATGTGGGTTGTATGCGCAGGTAACCATCCAGCCCGGTTCTTCGCTGGGGTACCATGTG
>CAJKJS010000228.1 GCA_905200265.1 uncultured Oscillospiraceae bacterium | reverse complement strand
AATTCGCCGTATAAAACCTGGTTCCGCGCCAAAGAGTTTCCTCTGACGATTGCGCCCCAGAATTATGAGGGGTTTGCCATTGGGCCGTATATGCCCAAACTCAACCTGGCGGATGAAGGCATGCGGCAGCACATTTTGAAAAACGTGGAAAAATGGACCCGCTGCGGCATTGACGGTTGGCGGCTGGATGTAGCCGACGCCGTTGACTGTGTATTCTGGCGGGATTTCCGCCGCCTGGTGCGCTCCATTAACCCTGAAGCGGTGATCATCGGTGAATGCTGGTGGAACAGCGCCGACTGGCTGCGGGGCGACATGTGGGATGGCGTAATGAACTATCCGGTGGAGCGGCCCAGCGAACTGTATTTTGCAAAGGGTGCCATCTCGGCCGAAGAATTTACCAACCGCGTGAACCAGGTACGCATGCGCTATACCCGTATGGCCAACGAATGCATGCTCAATTTGCTGGATTCCCACGACGCACCCCGGTTCATCAACCTGTGCGGCGGGGACAAGCGCCGGCTGAAAAATGCCGCGGCGTTCCTGTTTACGTACATCGGTATGCCGTGCACGTATTACGGTACGGAAATCGGCATGACGGGCGAAAATGACCCGGATGACCGCAAGTGCTTTGACTGGAACCGGGACAACTGGGATATGGATTTGTGGGAATACTACCACAAACTGATGGTACTGCGCCGGGATGATACCATTGTGCAATACGGTGATGTGCGTCTGTGGTCCGAAAATGAGCTGGTGATCTTGCGTCGGTTTGCGGCCTACGGATTGTCGGTGATTACCGTGATCAATAATACAGAGGAAGAACGTTGCTGTGATGTGGCAAACATCGGCAACATGACCGACTTGTTTACCGGAGATAGCTTTACTTTAGAAAACGGGAAACTTCATGTCACCGTACCGCCCATGACCGCTCGGGTTCTGACGACCGATTCCCTGTTTTAATGAAGGGCCCTTAAGGGGCCGGAAGGAGACATTTTCATGATCAAAACAAAAATCGACCTGCGGGCCGTGTTGCACACGCCCCACAGCAATTTCGCGTTTGCCCTGGACCGCCGGCACTTTGTGGTGCGGCTGCGCACAGCCAAAGACGATGTAGAGAAAGTAGAACTGGTGATTGGTAACCAGTACCTGTGGCAGACCCGCCAGGAATTCCCCATGGAAAAAATCGGGCAGGATGAGCTGTTTGATTACTGGCGCTGTGTGTATCCCATGGATGACCCGCGTCTGGGTTACTATTTCCTGCTGCATAAAGGGGATGAAACGGTTCTGTATTCCGAAGCGGGATTTGCCTGGCCGGATTCGCTGGACATTGACCACGACCGCGACGGGTTTATTCACTTCCAGTTCCCCTATGTCAATGATGGCGATATTCACCGCCGTCCTTCCTGGGTCGATGGCGCTGTCTTTTACCAGATTTTCCTTGATCGTTTTCATAATGGAGACCCGTCCCTCGATCCGGAAGACAAAACCCCTTGGGGCGAATTGCCCACCGTGCCCAGTCAGTACGGCGGCGATCTGCGTGGGTTGATCGAAAAGCTCGATTATTTGCAGCAGCTGGGGGCGAACGCTTTGTACCTGTGCCCCATTTTCGAAGCCCGCACCAACCATAAATACGACACGGTCGATTATACCCGTATCGACCCGCACTTCGGTGATGAAGACACCCTGCGGGAACTGGTGCAAAAAGCCCACGAACACGGCATCCGCATTATGCTCGATGGGGTGTTTAACCACTGCGGGCTGTATTTCGGTCCGTTCCAGGATGTGCTGAAAAACGGGGAAAATTCGCCGTATAAAGATTGGTTCCATATTCACAATTTCCCGGTGACCCTGGACCCGGCGAATTTCGAGGGTTTTGCCATCGGCTGCGGCATGCCAAAACTCAATACCACCAACCGTGGCCTGCGGGATTACCTATTGGGAGCGGTAGAAAAATGGACGCGCTGCGGCATTGACGCCTGGCGGCTGGATGTGGCCGACGAAGTAGAAAATACCTTCTGGCGTGAATTCCGGGAGAGAGTGCGTGCCATCAACCCCGAATGCCTGATTATCGGGGAATGCTGGTGGAACGCGGAACCGTGGCTCAAGGGCGACATCTGGGACGGCGTGATGAACTATGCCGTACAGAAAGCGTGCATTCTGCATTATGCCGAAGACCGCATGAATGCCGAAGAGTTCTGCGCCCGGGTAACGGAATGCCTGATGCGCAACACCCAGCAGGCCAACGAATGCATGCTCAACCTGCTTGATACCCACGATACGCCGCGGTTTATTCGCACCTGTGGCGGGGATAAGCGCCGGGTGCGCAACGCCATTACCTTCCAGTATGTGTTCACCGGTATGCCGTGCACGTATTACGGTACGGAAATCGGCCTGGATGGCGGAATGGACCCCGACTGCCGCCGTACCTTCGACTGGAACGAAGAAAACTGGGACCATGTGATGTACGACCATGTGCATACCCTTATGCAGCTGCGTCACGACAGCATGGCCTTGCAAAGCGGCGATATCCGCCTGAGTGCGCAGGACGAAATGGTTACCGTGCGCCGTATGGCGCCGCTACAGACCGTAGTGGCTGTTATCAACAATACGGAAGAAGCCCATACCGCTCAGGTGACCATGCCCCGGGCGTCCTCGGAAGTGTTCACCGGCGAACGGTATATCCCCGGTGAAGACAGCGATGTTTCGGTGACGGTGCCGCCTATGAGCGCCCGTATTCTGGTGACAGACCGCATGATTTAAGCAGACGTTTTTTAAAGCAGAGGCATGAAAATGCCTCTGCTTTTTTGTGCCTGGAAGGGGAAACCGGAGACTGTAACCGGTGATTGACAACACAAAGATCCGCTATTATAATGAAGATAGAACAGAGTTCATAATAAAAAGGAGGGAATCCATGATGAAAATGAAACCGATTCAGCCGCGCCGGCTATCCTTGTGCTTGCTGCTTGTACTTTTGCCGGCCTTCCTGTTTGTAGGCTGCGCCGAAAAAGAAGAGCCGGAGCCTTTCGGGGGCAGCCATCTTGTGAAGGCGGAGTTTTTTGAAAAGGGAGCGGATACGCCCACCAAAGTGGTGGAAGACGCCGAGAGCCTTGAAAAGATTGAAACCTGGATGGGGAATTATTTGACAGAGGATGCCTTCCAATGCGAATCGAAAAGCTGCGATACCGAAGCCATTCAGGATTACCGGGAGGGGAATACCGTTGTCATTCTTACGTTGGATACTCTTTCCAAAGAGCTTATCGGGACCGATGAATGGGTTAGCTCGCACATGAAGGTGACCGATGGGTATACTCAAATCCTTCTGGGGTCCGGTGCTTTTCTTGTCAATGCCGGCGGCGAGGATTATGATTTTTCAAAAGAGACCTGCTGGATCGGGGTGAAGTCCCTGCCGGGGCTGTATGCCGATATTGTAACCTTGTTCGAGTAATCCGGGGAGGGCGGCGTTATACGCCG
>CAJKJS010000227.1 GCA_905200265.1 uncultured Oscillospiraceae bacterium | reverse complement strand
TCGGCGGTAAGGGCGCTAACCTGGCGGAAATGACCAAGGCCGGCATGCCCGTGCCCCAGGGCTTCACCGTTTCCACGGAAGCCTGCACCCAGTATTATGCAGACGGCCGTAAGATCAACGAAGCAATCCAGGAAGAAATTTTCGCCAATCTGGCTGATCTGGAAGAGCTGGTCGGCAAGAAATTCGGTGATGTAAATAACCCCCTGCTGGTGTCCGTGCGTTCCGGCGCCCGCGCTTCCATGCCCGGCATGATGGATACCATTCTGAACCTCGGTCTGAACGACCAGGCTGTTGAAGGTCTGGCTAAGCTGACCAACAACCCCCGTTTTGCGTATGACTCTTATCGCCGCTTTGTGCAGATGTTCTCCGACGTAGTTATGGAACTGCCCAAGAGCGAATTCGAAAAGATCATCGACGAAATGAAGGAAGCGAAGGGCGTGACCCAGGACGTCGATCTGGATGCCGACGATATGAAGGCGCTGGTCGAAAAGTTCAAATCCCTCTACAAGGCTCATCAGGGTAAAGACTTCCCGCAGGATCCCAAAGAGCAGCTCATCGAAGCGGTTCGCGCCGTATTCCGCTCTTGGGACAACCCCCGTGCAAACGTATATCGCCGCATGAACGAAATCCCCTATGACTGGGGCACCGCTGTTAACGTACAGTGCATGGCGTTCGGTAACTCCGGCAACAACTCCGGCACCGGTGTTGCGTTTACCCGTAACCCCGCTACCGGCGAAAAGGGCCTGTTCGGCGAATACCTGATCAATGCTCAGGGCGAAGACGTGGTGGCCGGTATCCGTACCCCCTCCCCCATCGCCAAGCTGCATGAAGAAATGCCCGAAGTGTATGACCAGTTCGTGGAAATCTCCACCCGTCTGGAAAACCACTACAAGGACATGCAGGACATGGAATTCACCATTGAAAACGGCAAGCTGTTCATGCTGCAGACCCGTAACGGCAAACGTACCGCTCAGGCTGCTCTGAAGATCGCCGTTGACCTGGTGGACGAAGGCATGATCGATGAAAACGAAGCGGTGCTGCGCGTTGATCCGAAACAGCTCGACGCTCTGCTGCACCCGCAGTTCGATGCGGCTGAGCTGAAGAAAGCCCAGGCTATCGGCAAGGGTCTGGCGGCTTCGCCCGGCGCTGCTTGCGGCCAGGTTGTGTTCTCGGCTGAAGACGCAGAAGAAAAAGTGAAGAGCGGCGAAATGCCCAAAGTTATCCTGGTTCGTCTGGAAACGTCCCCCGAAGATATCGTGGGCATGCAGGTGTCTCAGGGCATCCTGACGGTGCGCGGCGGCATGACCTCTCACGCGGCTGTTGTGGCCCGTGGTATGGGTACTTGCTGTGTATCCGGTTGCGGCGAAATCGCTGTTGACTACGATAAGAAAGAATTCACCCTGGCGGGCCAGACCTTCAAAGAAGGCGACTGGATCTCCATCGATGGCTCGACCGGTAACATCTATGGCGGCATCATCCCCACGGTGGAAGCTTCCATCTCCGGTGACTTTGGCCGTTACATGAGCTGGGCTGACAACGTCCGCAAGCTGAAAGTGCTGACCAACGCTGATAACCCCCGCGATGCACAGCAGGCTATGGATCTGGGCGCTGAAGGCATCGGCCTGTGCCGTACCGAGCACATGTTCTTTGAAGAAACCCGTATTAAGGCCGTTCGTGAAATGATCGTGGCCCGTACGGTAGAAGCCCGTAAGGCTGCTCTGGCCAAGATCGAACCCTATCAGCAGGGCGACTTCGAAGCCATGTATCGTATTTGCGGTGACAAACCCATGACGATCCGTTACCTGGATCCGCCGCTGCACGAGTTCCTGCCCACCAAGGAAGAGGATATCGTGGAAATCGCTGGCGAACTGAACATCAGCGTGGATGAACTGAAGAACGTGATCGCGTCTCTGCATGAATTCAACCCGATGATGGGTCACCGTGGCTGCCGTCTGGCTGTTTCCTATCCGGAAATCGCCGAAATGCAGACCAATGCTGTGATCAAGGCTGCCATCAACGTTTCCAAGGAAACGGGCGTTATGATCACCCCGCATATCATGATCCCGCTGGTTGGCGAAGTGAAAGAACTGGCCTTCGTTAAGAAAGTCGTTGTGGAAACCGCTGACAAGCTGATCAAAGAAGCCGGCATCGACATGAAGTACGAAGTGGGCACCATGATCGAAATTCCGCGTGCGGCTGTAACCGCTGGCGAAATTGCCAAGGAAGCTGACTTCTTCAGCTTCGGCACCAACGACCTGACCCAGATGACTTTCGGCTTCAGCCGTGACGACGCTGGTAAGTTCCTGAGCTACTACTACGACAACAAGATCTATGAAAGCGATCCCTTCGCTCACCTGGATCAGCAGGGCGTAGGCGCTCTGATTAAGATGGCTGCTGAAAACGGCCGCAAGACCCGCCCGAACCTGGGCCTGGGCATCTGCGGTGAACACGGTGGCGACCCGACTTCCGTCGAGTTCTGCCATAACGTGGGTCTGGACTATGTGTCCTGCTCTCCCTTCCGTGTGCCGATCGCCCGTCTGGCTGCCGCTCAGGCTGCTGTAAAGGATCTGAAGAAATAAGATTCTGATACGGACGAAACGCGTTTCGAGTATCCCTGGGATACAACCATCACGGGGATAAAGAAAAGCACCTTGTAAAATAAGCCCCCGCATACACCTTCTGGGTGTGTGCGGGGGCTTTCTTTTTTTGTATGCCATTACGCGATAGAAAAGGGCATCATAAAAACTGTCATGAGAAGCATGTGGCTTTATAACATAGTCACTTTATTTCCGTGCAGGTTTTTCCTTCCGGATGGGACAGCCATTTTACCGCAGCCAACCGGTGAAAAAGTAAAGCAAATACCAAACCAAATGTTACACCTAAAATGGTATCCACAATTCGGAGAATGACAGCATCCTGAAGACCATAAATTCCGGTGCCCAACATCAGAGCCCCAAAACAGTTCATAGCGGTCTTGTGCTGATAATCGGTGCAAAAACCGAGGCACAGTCCTCCTAATGGTCCCATGAGGGGATGAAAAACATCGGGTGTTATCCGATACAGAAGTAAAAAGGCGCAAGAACCAACAACGGCTCCTACAATTCGCTTGCGAAAGCGTACGGTGGTGTGTTCGGAATAGGGGTATTCTGATAACAGGCAGGCACAGGCAAATCCCATCCACATAAACCGCGGAACACCAAATACTTGGCCTGCGGTGAGAATAAGACTTACGCCAAGGGCCATACGAATCTGCCATAAATGAACCGGAGAGGAAAGAGAAAAGCTCCGCATCACTTCGCCAAAGCGTGTGGTTTTATGTCGGTTGCGGTGCTTAGCGAACAAAATAGCGCCGCAGATCAAGTACCCCACCAAAGCCAAAAGCCCACGGCGGAGAAGAGCTTCCCCTACGACAGGGTTCCCGTTAAATAGACGTAAGCAAAACTGTATAGCCCTCCATTCCCCATTTCAGGCCGTTGGGTTGTCATA
>CAJKJS010000226.1 GCA_905200265.1 uncultured Oscillospiraceae bacterium | reverse complement strand
AATCAGGGAAACCGTGCAGAAAAGGGAATCCGGGGCAATCTCGTTTATCTCGCACCCGTCGTACAAAATGCGGCCGCTACATGCCCGGCGGGCGGAGACGAGCAGCTCGAATAAAGTGGATTTGCCGCTGCCGGAAGCGCCCACAATGGCATAACATTTGCCCGCTTCGAACCGGGCGGTCACGTTGTGGAGCACATCATGCCCCGGTTCATACCCAAAACACACGGACTCTAGGGAAATCCCCTGGCGTAGCGGGCCCAGCACCCGGCCGCCCGACGGCGCCGCCGTATCCGGCAGCAAACCGGCGAGCTTTTCGATCAGCGCCCCGGCCGCTTTTCGGGCGGCGAAGAGTTCCGGCAGCTGTTGCAGCGGGGTGATGACATTGGCGGTTAAATCGAGAAAAATGAGCAGCACCCCCGGCGTGATGCCCCACCCGGCCAGCGCCAGGTACCCCCCGCACAGGAACATGCCAAATTGCGCCAGTACCCCCGCGATCCCCGCCAGGCCGCCGATGGCGGTGAGGAGCTGCTGCTTTTGGCAGGCGGCGCGCCGGGATGCGTGGTTCTTTTGGGTAAAGAGGGTATAGAGGGCTTTTTCGGCCCGGAACTGCTTCATCACCGCAAAGCCCCCCAGGCAGTCTTGCAGGGTGGAGAGAAAGGCGGCGTTTTGGTCCGACACCGCCCGTTCGGCTTTTTCGGCCTTATGGCCGGTGCACAGCGATACCGCCACCGGCAATAGGAAAAACGCGCAGGAAATCCCCGTGAGCACCGGGCTGTAACATACCATCAGGCACAGGGAACCGGCGCTCAGGGCCAGGCTCTGCAAAATCGAAAACCAGGCTTCCAGGTAGTTTGTTTCCACCGTCATGGCGTCGGTGGAAAAGGCCGTCAGATACGGCGCGGTCTGCTCCTTACAGAGGGCGGGGCCGCCCGGGGCAATCAGCTGCCGGAACGCGGTATTTTTGTACTGTTCCATGGCTTTTTGTAAAAACGGCGGCTTGGTAGCGATTTGCAGGATTTTGATGCCCGTTAGCGTTACCAGCAGAATACCGGTATACAGCGCCAAAGTGGTAAGCGATAGGGCCCCGGGCACGCCGGACACCGTATCGATCATGTGTTGCAGTAGCCACGCAATGCCCAGATTGACCCCCGCTGTCAAAAGGCAGCTAAGGGACGCGAGGAAAAGCCGCCCCTTATTTTTCTGTGTAAACGCGGCGCGCAGGGCGTTTTTATTTTTCTTCATGGCAAAGCGCCTCCCACAGGGAAGAAAAGCGGGGTTCCTCAAAACTTTCGATCAGGGTTGTAAGGCCTTTAAGGGCCGTGTCCCCCAGGTCGTCAACAGGGGAAGCGGCGGTGCCTTTTGCCACAAACAGTAAACAGGCGCTATCGTAACACGGGGCTTCATCAAAGCGTTTTGCCAGTTGATAGGCGCTCATAAGGCACGTTTTCGCCTGCGTTTCATCCCCCAGGGTTTTGTAGACATACGCCCGAATGGCCCACAGGGCGGCTTCTTCTTTATCCAGGCAGCTCACACTCCCCGGTTTTTTCAGGCCCTGGTAAAAGGGCAGTGCCCAGGATAGCACTTGCAAGGCCATGGGGGCGTTGTTCGTTTTCAGGTACACGTTTACATACCCCATCACCAGCTGCATGTGAGCAACGCAGCTATCTAATAGCGCCATGGATAAATACGGTTCGGCCCCCTTCGGGTCGTTGCACGACGAAGCCAGGGTCTGCCCGATCAGGGCGTGATGCAGGCGGCAGGGGTTGTGGGTTTTCAGCAGGTGCAGCCCGGTTTCGTAGGAGCCAAGGCGGATGTGCAACAGGGCCATGGCCTGATACAGGGATGTTTCACTGATCGACTCATCCGTGTTTTGTTCGAGCAGCCGGCAGGCGTGGCCGTACAGGGTAAGGGCCCGCCGGGCATAGGCGGGCTCATTTTGCCAAAGGCTGCGCACCTGGTAATTCACGGCGCTATAATACACAATGGCAAAACAGTTGGGGTAGCGGCGCAGGGCTTTTTCGGCCTCCGAGAGGGCCTGGGTGGCCGTGCGGTCGTGGACATAGCGCTGCAGCTGGGTGATCAGGGCGTCTTTTTGGTTGTGGCGCAGTTCGTACCCCGTGAGGGTATCGAGGGACACGCCGAAAAAATCCGCCAGCGCCATCAGCCGGGGGAGATCGGGCGTAGCGACGCCCCGCTCCCATTTGGAAACGGCGGCAAAACTGACCCCCAGCGCTTCGGACAGCTGCTCCTGGGTGACGTGGTGCTGTTTGCGCAGGCGGCTGATAATTTCGGGTAATGGCATACGGGTTCCTCCCTGTCTTTTTTCACGTTGTGTTTATTGTACCACGGGGGCAAAAAAGAAACAGGCATAGGGCATCAAAACAAAGCCGTGTTTTTTTGAACTGTTGGTTTAGGGAAAGCGGGCTTTTCCCTGAGGGAACAACCAGGCTATCGGGCGCATACCATAAGGCAGAAGAAAAATTTCAGCGTGATGATTAACCCACCGGGAAAAAAGCCACACTACCGTCAGAAGAAACCGGGGTGGCCATCCCCGGGGCCTTCCATTCTATAGAAAGCAGGAGCGTGACAGGAAGATGGCGGTCCATCGCGGAGAGATCTATTATGCGGATCTGAGCCCCGTTGTCGGCTCGGAACAGGGCGGGGTGCGCCCTGTCCTCATTGTACAGAACGAAGTGGGCAACCGGTTTAGCCCCACGGTGATTGCAGCGGCCATCACCAGCCAGCAGGAAAAGGCCGATTTGCCCACCCATATCCGGGTGCAGGCGAACCACAACGGCCTGCAAAAAGATTCCATTGTGCTGCTCGAACAAATCCGCACGCTGGATAAACGGCGGCTGCGGGAGCGCATGGGACGGCTGAGCGAACACGACATGTCCCAGGTGGACGAAGCGATTTCGGTGAGCTTTGGGCTGCAAAACCACCGCCGCGGACCGGCTACTTAAAAACGGCGGATGATGGGCCCCATGGCAAAACGGGCCATAACAAATAGTAGAAAATATACGTTTCATAACAAATAGGAAAGAAAAAACGGGCGCTTTGTGTCAAAACCCCTTGGAACCTCGAGGAAACACCTCGGGGAGATTCCTCCAGAAATCACATCGGGGAGAAGCCTTTAGGATATTTCTCGGGGCCATGCCCCGGAGGGCTTCCGGGGTGCTTTATAAGGGATGCATGCCTAAGAGAAGGACTCTCAAGGGAAGAAATCCTAAGGGAAGAAATCCCAAGGAAGCCTTCCCAGAGAACCCTTCTCAGGGAGTCTTTCCCAGGGAGTCTTTCCCAGAGAACCCTTCTCAGGGAGTCTTTCCCTGGGAAGAATTCCCCTTGGGAAGGATTCCCTGCGTGTTGTCCCCCGATTTTGTCCGTGGACCGGCTGTTCTTCCGACAAGAACGGCCGGTCTTTTCTGCTATACTGGGAGGGCGCGAAAGGGGGCGGGGGTTTTGGTCATCTATGTGGATGAGCTGCTGGTATTAAACGGGCTGTC
>CAJKJS010000225.1 GCA_905200265.1 uncultured Oscillospiraceae bacterium | reverse complement strand
ACTGTTCTTTCATCTTCCTGCGAATCTGCTCCGCCACTGCTTCGGCCTCCACCCGGGTCTGCAGATCTTCGTCCACCATGTTCGAAGATAACTGCCACTGCAAATCCGGTTCATCCAGTGAAAGAGACGTATTGAGTGTTCGCGAAGCATTCCCGCTGCCTTTCCGTACCAGTGAAATCAACCGGTTGGAAATACAGCGCCCCGCATAGGTAGCAAAAGATGCTTTTTGACCGGGCCGGAATGAATGGGCTGCTGCCAGCAATCCCAGTAACCCTTCCTGTGTCCAATCATCTTCGTCAAACCCCTGCATGCGGAAACGAGCCGCAATTCGATGAACCAAATATGAATACCGAAGCAACACTTCTTCCGCTGCCGCCGGATCACCCGACTGGATGCGGAAAAAAAGCTGCTCTTCACGGTTGGCTTTCATTTCCACACAAAGGCACCTCAGGTATAGATGAACTTAAGCAGAGTATACACCGACGAGCGCAAAAAGTCAATATTTATTTTTCTTTACATAGTTTTCTCTTTTTATTTCGATAATTTCCATATAAAACGACAAAACTTTTCTTCTTTTCCCTTTTCAATTCCCCTCTTTTCTTCTATAATGAAAGAAAAGGTTTTAGGAAGAAATGGGGTTGATCGCCTTGTTTACACGGGTTTACAGCATCGGATTACATGGATTAAATGCTTACCCAGTTTTGGTGGAAGCCGATTTATCCAATGGTTTGCCTGGTTTTGAAATCGTAGGGTTACCCGATGCTTCTGTGCGGGAATCGAAAGATCGGGTACGGGCGGCCTTAAAAAACAGTGGATTTACCTATCCTATGAGTCGGATCACCATGAATTTAGCCCCGGCCGATAAGAAAAAAGAAGGCTCCCTGTATGATTTGCCCCTACTGGTTGCCTTATTAAAAGCCAGCGGACAACTGGATGCTTCTACCGATGATTGTCTTTTTGCCGGGGAATTATCGCTGGCCGGAGAAGTTCGGTCCATTTATGGCGTACTGCCCATGGTAATTGCAGCGCGGGAAGCCGGTTTTGCACGGGTATTTGTTCCCGCCGCCAATGCGACCGAAGGCGCTGTAGTGGATGGCATTGACGTATATGGTGTCCCCGATATTCGTGCTCTTTTGCTGCATTTGACCAACCAACAGCCTTTGCCCATAGCGAAACCACTCCCTCCCGAAGAACAGCCTCTTTGCCAGATTCCCGATTTTTCAGATGTACGGGGGCAGGATGAGGCCAAACGAGCGCTGGAAATTGCCGCCAGTGGCGGACATAATGTGCTGCTGATCGGTCCTCCCGGTTCGGGGAAAAGTATGCTCGCAAAACGCCTGCCTTCCATTTTACCCGATATGACATTCGATGAAATGCTGGAAACAACCAAAATTCACTCCATCGCCGGAACGTTACCGCTGGGCAGCCCTCTTATTAAAAGCCGTCCTTTTCGCTCTCCTCACCACACAATTTCCTCCGCAGGACTTGCAGGCGGTGGTCAATCGCCACGACCGGGTGAAATCTCCCTGGCGCATAATGGGGTGCTTTTTTTAGATGAATTGCCGGAATTTAATCGAAATGCCATGGAAGCGCTCCGTCAGCCTATGGAAGATGCAGCTGTTACGATTTCCCGGGCAAACGGCGCTATCACTTATCCCTGTTCCATTATGATGGTAGCGGCGATGAACCCCTGCCCCTGTGGTTATTTTGGACACCCCACTCGCCCTTGCACCTGTTCCCCTCAACAGGTGAACCGGTATTTGTCACGGGTATCCGGCCCGTTATTGGATCGGATGGATTTACATATTGAAGTGCCCCCCGTGGAATTTGATGAGCTTTCTTCCCATATCCCTTCTGAATCATCGCAGTCTATTCGTACTCGCGTCAACCGCGCCCGTGCCATTCAGCACCAACGTTTTAAAGGAACAGGCATTACCTGCAATGCCCGTATGGGAACGAAAGAGTTGCGCCTCTATTGTCCTATGCATGATAAAGCACAGTTACTACTGCATAACGCTTTTGATCATATGGGACTTTCGGCCCGGGCGTTCAGCCGGGTATTAAAAGTAGCGCGCACCATTGCCGATTTGGATCAATGCGAGGTCATTCAGCCTTCCCATGTTGCCGAAGCGGTGCAGTACCGCAGCTTAGACCGCAAATATTGGTCCCGTGAACTATAAAAAAGAAAAATCCTGTTCCGGTTTTATTCCAGAACAGGATTTTTTATCGTTCTCTGCGCAGAGCACGCAAAATTTCTTTTTCTTCTTTGGAAATGCGCCGGCTTTCCACAGCCTTTTGAATGGCTTTCTGCCGCACCCAATTATCCAGCTGATTGCCCTTTATATAGGGCCACACAGCCTTCGGCTGTTTACACAGAGCCGTTGCAAAATACCACGCCGCCATCATGTTGACGTAGTATTCCTGCGACCGGACACCCGCCACCCATTTTAGCATAATAGGGTCAAAAAACTCATCCAAATAGTTACTGAGCAGTACTCCTATACCGAATCGCACGGTATACGCATGATCACTTTTCATCCACCTGACCGCCTGGGCGGGCAGATCGTCTGGATGTTTACGAAACACGCGCGGGTGCATAATATCACAAGTCGCCCAGTTATCCACAAAGGGTAAAAACTGATTCAGCGCTTTTACGCACGATTCATACGGGGTAATTTTTTCAATCAAACAGGCGTGCAAATTATTTTCGTCATAATATTGATGCGGTACCTGCTGCATAAATGTCGCTGCCTGTTCCGTTTTATGTAACTGAGACGCTAGTTTTCGTATGTCCGGCATACGCACTCCCAATATGGTTTCAGGGTCTACAGTGGGAATCAACCGGCACTGAAAGTCCCGGTACGATTCATCAGCATGCTCTTTTAAAAGCTCCAGAACCGATTTCTCTTCCCGGTGTTCACGATTGGCGGTTTCCATAGTTTCTCCTTTCCTCCTGGTGTTCCTCTGCCGGACGGCTGCACAGGAACACCATAGACACAAATTTTCCGTTACGGCATTCCACCCGCATAACACCGTTATACTTTTCTGCTACGGCCTGAATACTGGCAAGCCCAAGTCCATGGCGATCCTTATCGTCCTTTTTGCTGGTAACCATACGTCCATCAGGCAAAATCGGATTTTTCTCCACCGGATTGATTACTTTAAAGAAAATCATGTTTTCCGTTTGCATCCAGATCGAAGCATGCATCCATTTTTCTTTGCCTGTCAGTTTCCGGCAGGCTTCCATCGCGTTTTCCAGTTGGTTGGATAATACGGCACACAGATCCGACGGTTCAACATTCGGCATTTTGGGAATATTGACCCGATATGTAAAGCGAATACCCTCACTTTTCGCTTCCGCTACTTTGCAATTGACAATGGCATCGATCACATGGCAACCGCTTTGACAAGTAGGCCCTTCCATAGAAACTTTTTCCAGCAGGGAATCTATATACTGTTCTGTACCCGCATCGCCGGCATCGTGGGCCAGTTGCCGCAAAACCACCAGATGGTGATGAAAGTCATGC
>CAJKJS010000224.1 GCA_905200265.1 uncultured Oscillospiraceae bacterium | reverse complement strand
GTACGATGCCCAATATGCTTTTATTGCCCCAAATGTCATTGTGTTCCATCTGGACGCACCCTTCGAGTATGAGCCCAATGTCGGTAATCAGGCTGCCCTCCCGGAGGATGACGGCCCCTTTCGGATAGGAAACCGTACGGAATGCAAGATGCCGGGCCAGGGCCGGCAGATCGTCTTCCAGGCAGCCACGAAACAGGGCCGTCTGTAATAAAAAAGTTTGATTCATAGAAAAAACCTCATTTTTGTGGTTATAACCACATACTTTTCTGCAACATGATAGTATACTGAGAGCACAAAGTCAAGAATACGCCAACGGACCATTCTGAGTCTGTGATAAAAATAAAAGAAAGGAAGTATTTTTCTGATGAAACGGAAAATTATTAAAATTGATGAAGAAGCCTGTAACGGCTGCGGTGCCTGTGCCAATGCTTGCCACGAAGGGGCTATTGAAATGGTAAATGGGAAAGCTAAGCTCACCCGGGAACACTATTGTGACGGGCTTGGTGACTGCCTGCCGGCTTGCCCTACTGGCGCCATTACCTTCGAAGAGAGAGAAGCTCCTGCCTATGATGAAGCCGCTGTGTTGGCATCAAAGCAGCAAAAAGCCGCCGTGCATACCGGTTGCCCCGGCATGCAGATGCGTCAGATGAACCGTGCAGCCGCAAAAGAGGCCCCGGCTACGGCTTCGGTTCCTTCGCAGCTGGGGCAATGGCCGTGCCAAATCAAATTGGTACCTACGAAAGCGCCCTATTTTGCCGGAGCCAAACTGCTGCTGGCCGCCGACTGCACCGCCTATGCCTATGCGAATATTCACCGTGATTTTATGAAGGGCAAAATTACCCTGATCGGTTGTCCAAAACTTGACAGTGTGGATTACAGTGAAAAACTGACGGCCATTATTCGGGACAATGATATCCAAAGCGTGACAGTATTGCGCATGGAAGTTCCCTGTTGCGGTGGGCTGGAACAAGCGGCGAAAAAGGCACTGCAGCAAAGTGGAAAATTTATTCCATGGCAGGTGGTAACGCTGTCAATCGAAGGCGAAATTCTGGACTGATAGGTGAAAAGGAGAAAATCATGGAAAAAGAAATGTTTTGTTTTCAGTGTGAACAGACAGCTGGCTGCACCGGTTGCATTGGGGGTCGAGGCGTGTGCGGGAAAACGTCCGGTACGGCCAATTTACAGGATGAACTTACTGGCGCTCTCATTGGCCTTGCCCATGTGGCGGATACCAACTCGCCTACCGATACCACCCATCAGGTGGTGATCGAAGGGCTTTTTACCACCCTGACCAATGTGAATTTTAACGATGAAACCTTCCGGCAGCAAATCGAAACGGTGCACCGCGAAAAGGCGGCCCTTTCGCCCGGATGCTGTGCCTGTGCTTCTCCTTGTGGCCGGTCGGATGATTACGACATGCGACAGGTTTGGAACGCGGACGAAGATGTGCGGTCGCTGAAATCCTTATTATTATTCGGTATGAAGGGCATGGCAGCCTATGCGTACCACGCCCGGGTGCTGGGATATTCCGATGACAAGGTAAACCGCTTTTTCTATGAGGGTCTGTTCGCATTGGGCGAAGACTGGGGCATGGACCAGCTGCTGCCACTGGTGATGAAGTTGGGTGAAGTGAACCTGTCGTGCATGGCGCTGCTCGACCGCGCCAATACCGAAACTTATGGTAATCCTGCACCGGTCACCGTGCCGCTGACGGTGGAAAAAGGCCCGTTCATTGTGGTTTCGGGCCATGACCTGCGTGATTTGCAGCTTCTACTGGAGCAGACCGAAGGAACGGGCGTAAACATTTACACCCATGGCGAAATGCTGCCTGCCCACGCGTACCCCGAACTGAAAAAGTATACCCATTTAAAAGGCCACTTTGGCACTGCCTGGCAAAACCAGCAAAAGGAGTTTGACAACCTGCCGGCGCCTATTCTGTTTACGACCAATTGTCTGATGCCTCCCAAAGCGAGCTACCAGGACCGTGTATTCACCACCGAAGTGGTGTCGTACCCTGGGCTCACCCATATCGGAGCGGACAAAGATTTTACTCCCCTGATCGAAAAAGCGAAGGCACTGGGCGGTTATGCGCAGGAACACCCCATGACGGGCCTCAACGGCGGCACAACGGTGACCACCGGTTTTGGTCACCATGCGGTGCTGTCGGTAGCCGAACCTGTGATCAATGCCATTAAATCCGGCAGTTTGTCCCATATCTTCCTGGTGGGCGGCTGTGACGGGGCTCGTCCCGGCCGCAATTATTACACCGAGTTTGTTCGCCAGACTCCGAAAGATACGGCGGTGCTGACCCTGGCCTGCGGCAAGTTCCGTTTTAACGATATGGACCTGGGTACCGTCGGCGGGCTGCCCCGCCTGATGGATATGGGCCAGTGCAACGACGCGTACAGCGCCATCAAAGTGGCCGTGGTTCTGGCTGAAGCCTTCGGATGCAGCGTCAACGACCTGCCCCTGACGCTGGTGCTGTCGTGGTATGAACAAAAAGCCGTGTGTATTCTGCTCACGCTGCTCCATCTGGGACTTACAAACATCTATCTGGGGCCCACGCTGCCGGCATTTTTGTCGCCCAATGTACTAGCGTATCTGATCGAGCATTTCCACATCCATCCGATTTCCACACCGGAACAGGATTTAAAAGAAATTCTTCATAATGCATAAAGAAGGGATATTTGTGTCAAACGATCTATTTATGGAAATGGTCCGCTATGAAAGTGGCTGTCCGCAGCGTATTCAGCATTTTACCAAAGTATACGCTTATGCGAAGTGGATTGGGCAGCAGGAACACTTGTCGCCCGACCGGCAGCACATCCTGGAAACAGCCGCTATGGTGCATGATATCGGGATTAAAGAAAGCCTATCCCGGTATGGTGATGCGTCCGGCCGCCATCAGGAAGAGCTGGGGCCGGACATTGCCCGGGCCATGCTGCAAAAGTTGGAGTACGCCCCGGATGTTATCGACCGGGTTTGTTACCTGGTAGGGCATCATCACACGTATGGACAAGTAGACGGCCTCGACTACCGCATTCTGGTCGAAGCGGATTTCCTGGTAAATCTGTTTGAAGACAACAGTAGTCCCGAAGCAATCCGGCATGCGTATGAAGCGGTGTTCCGCACGACATCCGGTAAAGCCTTGTGCCGGGCGATGTTCCGGTTGGACGATGAAAAGGAGTCAGTCACTCATGTATAAAAATATTGAAAAGAAAACGGTTTTACAGCTTAAAGATCTGGTGGCCTATCAATCCGGCCAGGTTGTCAGCCAAACGCTGGTTCAAAATGAAAAGGTCAGCATGACGCTCTTTTCTTTTGATAAAGGGGAAGAAATTTCTACCCATGCGTCCGGTGGGGATGCCATGGTCACGGTGCTGGAGGGCACAGGCCGTTTTACTGTAGGGGACGATGTGTTTTTGCTGCATGAAGGCGAAACGCTCATTATGCCCAAAGATATTCCCCATGCCGTCTATGGGGAAGAGGCCTTTAAGATGCAGCTGATCGTGTCCTTTTAATGGATC
>CAJKJS010000223.1 GCA_905200265.1 uncultured Oscillospiraceae bacterium | reverse complement strand
CGGCACCTCATGCACCGTCTTTTTTAACTAGATCCCTTCTGGTTTTTTCATTTTTCATAAAAAGGAGCCGCTTCATTTTGTTCCAATTCCGCACGCATAGCGTCGGCGGGGCAAAATTCCAAAGGCAGGCCATAAGCGTATTCTTCCATGGCGGTCGTAAGTTTTTCTTCCAATTCCTGACGGTTTTCGGTGCCGTCGGTTTCCAGCAGGCACAAATAGCACCGGCGATCGTTGGTAGACAGGTGCTGAATATAGGCTTGCTTTACAGCCGGATACGTTTCCAGTACCGGGCGGGCGGCTTCCACCATTTCCTGGGGATAAGGTTTCGGGTTCTTTAGCACCAAATTTTGTCCCTTAGGACGCCCAGGCACGTCGGGCGTTACCCGACGGAAGGCTTTGCTAAGAAGATCCCGGCGAAGAATAATATTTTCCCGGAATGGATTGAGAACCATGCCCGTGAGTGCTTCATAGGCCATCACCGTCTGACAGCATTGGCCAAACGGCAAACACAAGGTGATCTGGTTCTCTTTTTGCGGAATTTGGCCGGGAGCGGTAAAAACCGCCAGATAATCTTCCTGTTTCTGGGTTTTTAACACCACGGGATGCAGGTCGTTTTTGACAAAATCGGGCAAATCTTTTCCCGGCTGGGTTTCTTTGAGCGCTTTGATAGCTTCCGGGGAAGAAGGCGACATGGCCAGAAATAAAAGCGAAGAGGGAAGCTGCTGTAAAATCGCGGCCAGATTCGGTGCGGTGCGCTGTGTTTTGAAAGCAGCCATTTTCGCTTCCAAAGCCGTATTGTTTACCTTGGGAGCCGTGGGGAAAGCAGGTTTTTGGGGCATGGTAGAGGACCTCCTGATTTAGAAATAGGAAGATTTTTTCATAGAAAAACCGGCAGCCGGGATCGACTGCCGGTAAAAATAGCATACCATGAACGGGAAAAATTTGCAATGCACTGCGGTTATTGCGTGGATTCGGAATCGGAGACTGGTTTATTTTCAGGTTGCAGGGTAGGAATAAATTGAGAGGCCAGTTTCCCTTTACCCCGGCGCTTTACATAAAAGTACCCAATTACGCTGAACACCACAGCGCCGATAAAGTTTACAAGCAAGTCTTTCATGGTGTCAAAAAGGCCGATATCCAGATAGCCGCCCAAACCAAGATCGTGACCGTTAACGGTTACATCGGTGATGCCGGATAGTGTCATCGCTTTATTGCCGCCGTCAGGATCGAGCATCACGGAGCTGATCGAAGAAAGTATTGTGTCTTTTTGCATATCGGTATGCACAAAGCAGTCAGCCGAAAACTCGAAAAATTCCCACAGCACACCCACTGTCATGGAAAAGCAGAAAGCCGCTACCGCCAGATACAGCGGGCTTAACGTAAATTTAATTTTGGGGTTTTGGTTTAAAATGTCCACCATGGCAAAACCCACGGCAGCACACAAAAAACCGTTGACAGTGTGCAGCATGGTGTCCCAAAAAGGAAAACGAATGTAAAACGCATTGATTTCCCCCAGAATTTCGGCTGCAAAGATAAATAAGAAGATGATAACTTCTAATACCGTTGGCAGTTCGATTTTCAGTTTGCGTTCCAGAAAACTGGGAATGAGAAATAGGCACAGGGCTAATACGCAAATGCCGGCGTTTTCCCATTTTTGGATCCAAATAGAGCGAACCAGTACCATAAGTACTAAAACCCGCAAAATGCTGTACACAAGAAAAGCGCTGCGATCTTTGGCAATTTGTTCTCGTAGCTCCCGACGTAGGGAGGAGGGCTTTTTCGATTTGGTTGGTGACAAAATAGAGGCCTCCTTCTTTTGGTTTGCCTTTTATAGTAGCATAGTGTGTAAGGAAAGTTACGGCTTTTTGGCATTGTAATAGGGCAGAACGCATTCCCCGCTTGATTTTTCCTCTTTTTTCTATTATCGTATAGAAGTATAGAAAATATAGTAGGGCAAATACGGGGCTTTTTGTACCCCGGGGGTTTGCCGGAACAAAAAGGAGTGTTTCTTTTATGCAGGCCCAGCTTCCGCAGAAAATGGTCGCACTTGGAACGCAGCGTTCCGTGATTCGTGAGTTGTTTGAATTTGGAAAACAGCGTGCTGCCCAGGTCGGGGCGGAAAACGTATTTGACTTTTCCATTGGGAATCCCAGTGTGCCGGCTCCCGCATGTGTGAATGAAACCGCTATGGATCTTTTGCAGCATAGCGACCCGGTGATGCTGCACGGGTATACCAGTGCCCAGGGGGATCTGACGGCACGCAGCTTGCTGGCTTCTTCGATTAACCAGCGGTTTGGTACCAACTTTGGACCGGAAAACCTGTACATTACGGTGGGGGCAGCGGCGTCGCTGTGCTGCTGCTTTAACGGCTTGTGCTGTCCGGGGGATGAAGTGATTGTATTTGCCCCGTATTTCCCGGAATATAAAGTGTTTATTGAAGGCGCCGGCGCCAAGATGGTATTGATTCCGGCGGATACCGAAGCGTTCCAGATCGATTTTACGGCGCTGGAAAAAGCCATTACCCCCAAAACCAAGGCTGTGGTGGTTAACTCGCCCAATAACCCCAGCGGTGCTGTGTATTCGGAAGAAACGGTGAAAAAATTGGCGGCTATGCTGGAAGCCAAATCCGCCGACTATCATCATCCCATTTTCCTGATTTCGGATGAACCTTACCGGGAAATTGTGTTTGATGGTGTTACGGTGCCGTACCTTACCCGGTATTATGCGAATACGCTGGTGTGCTATTCGTTCAGTAAGTCTCTTTCGCTGCCGGGCGAGCGGCTGGGGTATGTGGTCGTTCCCCATGAAGTGACCGATAGCGAACTGGTGTATGCTGCTATCTGCGGGGCCGGCCGTACGCTGGGTTATGTTAATGCCCCCAGCCTGTTCCAGCAGGTCTGTGCCCGCTGCTGTGATCAGACCGCCGACATCCGCGTGTATGAGACAAACCGCAACCTGCTAGTGAAAGGGCTGCGGGATATGGGATTCCATGTGGTGGAACCGGGCGGAACGTTCTACATTTTCCCCCGCACGCTGGAAGAGGATGACATTGCGTTCTGTGAACGGGCCAAAGCCCACGACCTGCTTATTGTGCCGGGTACGGGATTTGGATGCCCCGGACATACGCGTATTTCCTATTGTGTTCCGACGGAACGCATTGAACGGGCCCTGCCGGTATTTGCCGAATTGGCCAGTGAATATAAAAAATAATCAGCAGCCGGCGGAGGTGACTCCGCCGGTTTTTTCATGATAGGAAACATTGAAAATCCTATCTTTATTCCATCGTGGAATCGTCGCCATGAAAATCGGATGAGGGAAAGCCCTTATCCGATTTTTTATGCGCAAAGATAGGAAGTCATCACAAAATACGTCTAGGAATGCCAGTTATTATCTTGCAAGGGGACAGGGGTGTTAGGAATATTAACAGCAGGCCTCACAGGTATAGCGGAATTTTCTTAAGTAATAGAGCTTACAAAACGGGGTGTACTGTGCCGTAATAAACAAGACCCCCTTTATAAAGTCATGTAA
>CAJKJS010000222.1 GCA_905200265.1 uncultured Oscillospiraceae bacterium | reverse complement strand
ACGGGGCTTCCCCTAAACTGTTTTTCTGTGTCTACTTTCGCTTGACAAGTGCACCACAAAAAAGTGGCAGGTTCTTTTTTATGCCTTTTTACGCCAAAATCCCCATGCGGGTTTTACCTGAGCTACAATCACGGCCACAAAAATGACCGCGAAACCGGCTGTCATGGAGACCGTCAGGCTCTCCATACCAAACGTCACGGAAAACAGCACACCGAACACCGATTCCAGCGAAAGCAAGATCGAAAGAGTCGGGGCCGGCAGGTGTTTTTCCCCGTAATTTTGCAGCGAAAGCCCTATGCTGGTGGAAAATACCGCCAGATATAGCAGGGAAGCGATTTGGTTTACGCTGGGCCATGCCATGACTTCTTTGGTACCTAGCGCACATCCCCAAGCCCACACCGCTGCAAAAGCAAATTGCAGTACAGTAAGCAGCATCGCGTTATGCCGTTTGGTGAAAATGGAAGCGGCCACAATGTGACCGGCAAACAAAACGCTACACAAAATGGTCAGCTGGTCGCCCCAACTGATTTGCCAGCTACCCCGCAGGGACACCAGGCCTACACCCACCAGGCACAGCACAGATCCAATCACATCGTACCGGTCGGGCCGCCCCCGGCACAACAGCCAACATAAAAATGGAACTTCCACACAGTAGAGCACCGTTAAAAAGGCGTTCTTTCCCGGGGTCGTTCCCATCAGTCCGACTGTCTGCAAAGCAAAAGCCCCAAACAGCAGCGTTCCCATAACGCCCCCTTCGGTTAGCAACACCGGAGTAAAATCCCGGCGCCACTGTGGCGCACACAGTAGCCCCAGTAGTACGGCGGCCACCGTAAAGCGCACGGCCAGAATAGTGAACGGGCCCATTCCGTCCAGGGTGTTTTTCATGACCAAGAAGGCACTGCCCCAGATCATGGCCGCCAGCACGACCATGAGTTTGGCAAAAAAAGGCGGCGGTTCTTGTACAAAATGGCGTATCCGGTTCATAAAGCAGCCAGTACCTCTTCCGACAGGGACCGCAGTACAGCCAATGCCAACTGTACCCCGTTTTCCAAATCGCTTTCCGCCGCCACGGAGCACGGCGCGTGAATATACCGCACCGGCTGTCCAATCACAACACTAGGCGCGCCGCCCTGCTGCACATGATACACACCGCCATTGGTACCACCACCAGTGCGCACGGCTTCCTGTACAGGAAGCCCCGCTTTATGGCCGGTATCAATCACGTGACGAATCAGCCGGGGATGGGTAATCATGCAGCGGTCCATATGGCGCAGCATGGGCCCTTTACCCAGCACGGTCTGACGGGCATAGTCCGGCGTAAACGTATCGTCGGCCGGCGCCCCTTCGAACACCAGCACGGCCTGAGGATGAACAGCGTACGCGGCCGCCATGGCGCCCCGTTCGCCTACCTCTTCCTGGGAGGAAAGCACTCCTATGACATCCACCGCCAGTTTTTCCCCCTGCAACCGGCGCAAGGTCTCCAGCACCGCGGCACAGCCCACCCGGCAGTCGAAGGCTTTGCCAAAGCACAAGCCCCGCGCTTCGTCATACAAAAAGGCGGTATCCGGTACCACCGGGGCGCCTACGCCAATGCCCAGCGCTTCTACGTCCTGTAGGGACGAAGCACCTACGTCAATGCGGCAATCCGTGGCGTCCCCTGGCGTGGTGGATTTCGCAAAATGCGGCGGCACCGAAGCAATCACGCCCCGCACAAAACCGCTATCCCGGCGGCGTACCCGTACGGTCTGCCCGGGCAATACCCCCGGAGCCCAACCGCCCAAAGGCACAATCTGTAACAGGCCATTGGGGTGCACATACTGTACCATCAGCCCCACTTCATCGCTGTGGGCATCCAGTACCACCACGGGCCGGTTCCCCGTATTTTCCCGGCGGTACAGGTAGACGTTGCGCAGGGTGTCTTCTTTAACATCGCCCCACTTGGCGCCTTCCCGGCGGGCAATCGCCGCCACATCATCTTCAAAGCCACTGGGACCGAACGCTTCGCTCAGTTCCTGCAGCAGTCGGATCGATTCTGTTTCCATGGTGTTGCCTCACCCACGGGCCGGACCGGTCACCGGTTCGTCATACGTTTCACCAAAGGTTTCAGCTGTGACTTTCTGCATAACCTGGTCTTCATACGGACGGTCACTCCAGTCTCTGGCAGCGGACACAATGACATCAGCCGCTTCCATGCCTTCAATCACTTTGCCAAACGCCGCATACTGGCCGTCCAGATGAGGGGCATCCGCCACCATGATAAAGAACTGGGAACCGGCGCTGTTGGGCCGCTGAGACCGGGCCATGGACAGCACACCGCGGGTGTGGGCCAGGTTGTTCGCAAAGCCGTTGGCTGCAAATTCCCCATGAATGCCGTAGCCAGGGCCGCCCATACCGGTACCTTCCGGATCGCCGCCCTGAATCATAAAGCCCGGGATGACCCGATGGAAGATCAAACCATCATAAAAGCCTTTGTTCACCAGGGACAAAAAGTTCTTAACCGTATTGGGTGCTACTTCGGGGTACAGCTCGGCTTTGATCACGCCAGCCGACGTTTCAAATGTAACAATGGGATTCTGTGCCATACAAAACAATCCTTTCTTTTCTTTGCATTCTCTCTTCACGGGCTTTTGTACCCGCGGCAGAACCATTATACCGCAAATTTTCCTTTCCTGCACCCCACCCGGAAAATTTTTGCCCGTCCCTCTTTTTTGTGGTATACTAAAGGGCAGAAACACACCCATAAAAGGAGCGAACACAAACGATGCGCCTGTACAGTTGGAATGTGAATGGCCTGCGGGCCTGCATGGAAAAAGGGTTCCCGGATTTCCTTACAAAAGAAGCCCCCGATATGCTATGCCTGCAAGAAACCAAAATGATGCCCGACCAGTGGGAAGGCAAGGCCGAAGGATACGAAATCTATTGGAACTCCGCCGAAAAGAAAGGGTATGCCGGTACGGCTATCTTTACCCGTCACACCCCGCTACAGGTACAATACGACATGAATGGGCAGGATACCTGCCGGGAAGGACGCTGCATTGCGCTGGAGTATCCTTCCTTCTGGCTGGTAACGGTCTACAGCCCCAATTCCCAATCGGACCTCATCCGCATTCAGTTCCGCATGCAGTGGGAAGACAAACTGCGGGCTTATCTGATGGAACTGGACAAAACAAAACCGGTGATCCTGTGCGGCGATCTGAATGTGGCCCACCGGCCCATTGACCTGAAAAACCCCAAAACCAACCGAGGCAACGCTGGATACAGCGATGAGGAGCGGGGCAAGTTTTCCGAACTGCTGTATAGCGGATTTCTGGACAGTTTCCGCACCTTGCATCCTGATACGACGGATGCCTACTCCTGGTGGTCGTACCGCGGCCAGGCCCGGGCCAAAAATGTGGGGTGGCGGATTGACTATTTTCTGTTATCCGAACGATTGCGGTCTTGTTTGCAAGAAAGCGCCATTCACGCCGACATCACCGGCAGTGATCACTGCCCTGTCAGCATTACGTTATCTGTGTAACAAAATACCCGGCTGTT
>CAJKJS010000221.1 GCA_905200265.1 uncultured Oscillospiraceae bacterium | reverse complement strand
AGATGGTTAGGAAAAAGCATCTGTGGGACAGTTGTATGTTCCACGGATGCTTTTTTGCATAACGGCGGAACATTTTTTATCTCGATGGGTGCTCATAAGAGAAATCACAGCCCGGTAATAGGGCCAAATAGGAGGATTCTTTTATGGCAACAACAAAAGAAAAACAGCCCCAAGCAGCAGCCCCGCATGCGGAACTCAACGAAAACCGCATCATCCACAAACTCTCTCTCGTCAGCATTGTTGGCAACACGGTTTTGTCCGGCTTTAAGTTATTGGCCGGGGTCGTGGGCCATTCTGGCGCCATGATTTCCGACGCCATTCATTCCATGTCCGACGTGTTCACCACGCTGATTGCGTGGGTGGGGGTGAAAATTTCCAAGAAAGCATCGGATTCGGACCATCCCTACGGCCATGAACGATTGGAATGTATTGCCTCGCTGTTTTTGGGCGCGGTGCTGCTGATTACCGGGTTGGGCATTGGCAAAGTAGGCCTTGAAAACGTTGGCTCGGGCCAGTACCAAACGTTGGCGATTCCCAGTGCCATTGCGTTAGTAGCCGCCATTGTATCCATTGTGGGTAAAGAAGCCATGTACTGGTACACCCGGTATTACGCCAAACAGATTCAGTCTAGCGCATTTTTGGCCGATGCCTGGCACCACCGGTCGGATGCGTTTTCGTCGGTAGGCTCTTTAATCGGCATTGCCGGCGCCATGATGGGATTTCCGGTTTTGGATTCGGTAGCCAGTGTGGTCATTTGCCTGTTCATTGTGAAAGTGTCGTACGACATTCTGAAAGATGCCGTCGTGAAACTCCTGGACACATCCTGTGGAGCCGATTACGAAGAAAAAATGAAAGATTTTGTCGCAGCGCAAAACGGGGTGGAGGGCGTTGATTTGCTTCACTCCCGGATGTTTGGCAATAAAATCTATGTGGATTTGGAAATCCAGGTCGATGGCGACAAATCCCTGCGGGAAGCTCACGACGTGGCCGAACAGGTCCATTCTGACGTGGAACAGCAGTTTCCCGATGTGAAGCACATCATGATTCATGTAAACCCGGCCCGAGTGTCTCACACCGCCGCCCATTGATTCCAAGCGTTTTTGCACCACTTTTAAAGCCCCGAGGAAAGTACCCTCGGGGCTTTTCGGTTGTCTTTCAGCGGGTGTCCAACCTCGATTTTCTCTTTTCAGAAGCCGCATTCTCTGCTTTTTCGATATACCCTTGACAACCGATATACTGTGTAGTACGATGCATATAGGAGGTACCGTACATGAATCTTGACGACTGGAAATCCCAAATCAAGCGGGGAACGCTGGAATTTTGTATTTTGCTCATGATTAAGCAGCGGCCGTCCTATGGATATGAAATCATTAGCCAGTTAGAAAAATATCCGATTCTGGCTGCCAAAGAGAGCACGGTTTATCCGCTGCTCAGACGGCTCATGAAAGAAGAGGTTGTATCATCCTCCTGGCAAGAAAGTGCCGAAGGATTGCCGCCAAGAAAGTATTATGCCATAACGGACAAAGGGCTTCACTATCTTTCGGCCATGTCGGAAGAATGGGACCATTTGGAAAAGGCCATCCATGAAATGAAAGGGGACGTAAGCGGTTATGGAAAAACGCCTCGATGACTATCTGGAAAGAATCGAAAAATATCTAAAACCTCTGCCGGTATCCGAACGGGTGGATATTGTAAAAGAAATCAAGAGTGACATGCTCGATTTGCAAAGAGACGGAAAAACGGTTGACGAAATCATTAAACGGCTAGGAAGTCCCAAAGAACTGGCGAAAGCCTATCTGGGAAATTTGATTGCCAGAAGCCCATCCTCTCGTTGGAACAGGTTTCTCGCTATTTGCGCTTTCTACAGTCTGGTGGGCTTTTCCGGCATGTTTCTGGTTCCGTGTCTCACGATTCTGGCTCCCTCCTTACTTCTTTGCGGTGTAGCGAGCCCTCTTTTTGTGGCGATCAAATGGGTGGATGCCATCTTTCACTTTGGATGGCCCTATATGGACCACATAGGAATTTTTATAGGGACCGCCGAACTACCTCTTGCGGCAGAATTTGTGGTGGCACTCCTGATAGGACTGTTGCTGTTTTTCGCGGGGCGTGGTTGCTGGAAATTGTTGCTTCTCTATTGCCAAAAAGTTGGCAAGGGAAAAATGGCGTTAGCAGGAAAGTAACTCATATAACCGCCATCCCTTTTTGTGTTAATGGACCCAGTTCGCCCGTTTATAATAAAAGAAAAACACAAGAGAGCTGAGTCCCCATGTCAACGGATAGACCACATAGACCATTTGAATGGCATGAGTTAACGGGATGGTGACGGCAAGAAAGGCAACCCGGATTACGCACCAAAAAGCCATCATGATGACCATAGGGACCACTGCTTTGCCGGCTCCACGGAGTACGGCCGCAACGGAATGGGAGAAGGCAAGCAGAAAATAAAACAGCGCAGCCGTTCGCGCTTTTTCTACCCCAAAATAGATGACGTCTGGTGTGGAATCAAAGGCAGCGATTAGCTGGGGGGCCAGTAAGAATACGCCAATCCCAATCAGCTCAGCCAAAAGAACTGTTGTCAAAATGCCAAATCGTGCCCCTTTTTTCGTCCGTTCTTCCTGCCTGGCACCGAGATTTTGCCCCACAAAAGTCGTCATAGCCATGGTAAAGCTATTGATCGGTAAAAAGGCAAATCCTTCGATTTTACTGTACGCCCCATAACCCGCCATCGCCATTTCGCCAAAAGCATTGATGTACGATTGTACAACCACATTGGCAAAGGCTATGATCGAGTTTTGTACCCCAGAGGGAAGCCCAATGCGAATGATTTGTTTTAGCATTTTGGAATCAAAGCGGATTTTCGTGATAGAAAGCCGATAGCTTTCATGGGTGCGCAGCAGCTGAATCAAACACAAAATGGCGCTGAATACCTGGGAAATCACGGTAGCCAGTGCCGCGCCGCCGACGCCTGTGTGAAAATTTTCGATAAAGACGATATCCAGTACCAGATTGATCACCGAGGAAATCATGAGATAATATAAGGGATGGCGGCTGTCTCCCACCGCCTGCAATATCCCCACAAAGATGTTGTACATAACAAAACCGAGGGAACCGTAAAAGTAAACCTGCAAGTACGTAACCGATTCCGGCATAACGCTTTCGGGTGTTCCCATCCATAGCAGAATCTGTGGGGACAGTAAAATTCCGGCGGCCGTCATCACCACCCCGGCCACAAGGCCAAAGGCGACTGTCGTATGGACGGCCCGATGAATGCCGTCTTCATCTTCGGCCCCGAAGTAGCGGGACACCACAACACCGGCACCGGCGGAAATACCGCTCAGAAATCCAATTAGCATAAAAATTAGGCTGCCCGATGAACTGACAGCCGCTAGCGCCGTGCTTCCCAGAAAATTACCCACAATCAGGGAATCCACGGTATTGTACAACTGTTGAAACAAGTTTCCCAGCAGAAGCGGCAGAGCAAAAGCAACCATCCGTTTTGAAATGGAGCCGCTTGTCATAGGGGCGAATATTTTTGCCATAGAATCTCTCCCTATTCAATT
>CAJKJS010000220.1 GCA_905200265.1 uncultured Oscillospiraceae bacterium | reverse complement strand
CTGCTTTCAGTTTATAATATGGATAGGCTTTTTGCAAGAGAAAAAACAAACACGGAGGGTTCCTATGAAAAAACTTGCTTTTTATCTTCGTGAATACCGCAAGGAGAGCGTTCTCGGCCCGCTTTTTAAGCTGCTGGAAGCGTTTTTCGATTTGCTGGTGCCGCTGGTGGTGGCGTACATCATCGACTACGGTATTGGCGAAAAGCGCACCGACCGCATTGGGTGGATGTGTGCGCTGCTGGTGGGACTGGCCCTGGTTGGTCTGGCCTGCAGCATTACCGCTCAATTTTTCGCGGCGAAAGCCAGCGTAGGATGTGCCACCCGGCTGCGCCACGCCCTGTTTGCCCACATTCAGCGCTTTGCCTATGAAGATTTAGACCGGGTGGGCGGCAGCACGCTGATTACCCGCCTGACGAGCGACATCAACCAGATTCAAAACGGCCTGAATCTGGCGCTGCGTTTGCTTTTGCGCAGCCCGTTTGTGGTATTCGGTTCCATGGTCATGGCGTTTACCATCGATGTGCCCAGCGCGCTGATTTTTGCCGTGGCCATTCCCGTTTTGTGCATCGTGGTCTTTGGCATTATGCTATTATCGATTCCGCTGTACCGCAAAGTACAGGCGGGGCTGGACCGTATCCTAAACACCACCCGGGAAAACCTGACCGGCGTGCGCGTGATTCGGGCTTTCTGCAAAGAAGAAAGTGAAAAGGAAGAATTTGGCCGCCAAAACGAAACCCTGACAGCTATGCAGAAATTTGTAGGGCGTTTGTCGGCATTGATGAACCCGGTCACCTATGTGATTATCAACGCGGCCACCATTTGGCTGATCTGGCAGGGGGCTGTACAGGTCGATAGCGGCGCTCTGACCCAGGGGAGCGTGGTAGCCCTTTACAACTACATGGCCCAGATCCTAGTGGAACTAATCAAAATGGCCAGCTTGATTATCAGCATCACCAAAGCGGTGGCCTGCGCCCAGCGTGTGGAAAAAGTGCTGGATACAGAGCCCAGTATGGAAGCTCCCTCTGGTTCATCCAGCGCTGTCCCCAACAACGCGGCCCCCATGGTATCGTTCCACGATGTCAGCATGACGTACCCCGGCGCCGGTGCTCCCAGCCTGTCGCATGTGAGCTTTTCCGCTTGGCCGGGTGAAACCATCGGCATTACCGGCGGTACAGGCAGCGGCAAGAGTACGCTCGTGAACCTCATCCCCCGTTTTTATGACGCCACCGATGGACAGGTGGAAATTCTGGGCCAAAATGTAAAAGACCTGCCGCTCTCCCATTTGCGGGATACCATCGGCGTGGTACCGCAAAAAGCGGTGCTGTTTGCCGGTTCCATTCGCGAAAATATGCAGTGGGGCAAAAAAGACGCCGGGGACGAAGACATCTATAAGGCCCTGGACATTGCCCAGGCACGAGAAATTGTCGAGAAAAAAGAAGGCGGCCTGGATTTTGAAGTGGAACAGGGCGGCCGCAATTTGTCCGGTGGCCAGCGCCAGCGACTGACCATTGCCCGGGCCCTGCTGCGTGACCCCTCCATTCTAATTTTGGACGACAGCGCCAGTGCGCTGGACTTCGCTACCGACGCGGCCCTGCGGGAAGCGCTGCGCACGTTGCGCGGCTCTTCTACCGTGTTCCTGGTTTCTCAGCGTACCATGAGCCTGCGCAGTGCCGACCGGATTTTGGTCCTGGATGACGGGGAACTGGTAGGATCCGGCACCCATGAAGAACTACTGAAAACCTGCCGGGTGTACCAGGAAATCCACTATTCCCAGTTCCCCGAAGAACGGCCGGAAGGCTGGCAGGATACGCTAAACCCGGCGCCGGTTTCTGCTGTGAAAGGAGGCCATGCGGTATGAGACATTTTTCTCCCAAACGCAATACGACCTTGCGGAAAATTTTTCAGTATATCCGCGCACACCGTGTGTATTTGGTTTTGAGTATTTTGTTTGCTGCCATCACGGCGGTACTCACGCTGTATGTGCCCATTTTGTTTGGGGATGCCATTGACGGTATTATCCGAAAAGGCCAAGTCGATTTCCCCTTAATTGGTTCGCTACTACTGGAAATTGGCATTTTGTGCGGTGTGACGGCGCTTTTGCAGTGGCTGATGAACGTGATTAACAACCGAATTACCTACCATGTGGTGCGGGATATCCGCCGCGATGCGTTCAATAAAATTCAGAAATTGCCCCTTTCGTACCTGGATAGCCACAGCAGCGGCGATATTGTCAGCCGCGTGATCGCCGACGCCGACACCTTTGCCGACGGGCTTTTGATGGGCTTTTCCCAGCTGTTCACCGGGGTTGTCACCATCATTGCCACCCTCATTTTCATGCTGACGTTGCATGTGGGCATTACGCTGCTGGTGGTCGTCCTGACGCCTCTTAGCCTGTTTATGGCCCGGTTTATTGCCCGGCGTACCTACCACCTGTTCCGCAAACAGAGCGAAACCCGTGGCCGTCAAACGGCACTGATTGACGAGATGATCGGTAACCAGAAAGTCGTCAAGGCTTTTGGGTACGAGCAGGAAGCCGTCGACCGGTTTGATGTGATCAACGAGGAACTACAAGATTGCAGCATTAAAGCCGTTTTTTACAGCAGCATCACGAACCCCTCCACCCGCTTTATCAACAGTGTGATTTATGCCGCTGTGGCGCTGGCCGGTGCCTTTGCCGTACTGACCGGCGGGCTGACCGTTGGCGGATTGACGTGCCTTTTGAGTTACGCCAACCAGTACACCAAACCGTTTAACGATATCAGCAGTGTGATCACCGAACTGCAAAACTCCCTCGCTTGCGCCTCCCGGCTGTTCGAACTCATTGAAGCGCCCTCCCAGGCGCCCGATGGTCCTATGGAGATGCCGACAGCCAAAGGGGAAGTCACCCTCGAGCACGTGCATTTCCGCTATACTCCCCAGCGCCCGCTCATCGATGATCTGCACCTCACCGTAAAGCCGGGCATGAAAGTGGCCATCGTCGGCCCCACCGGCTGCGGAAAAACCACGGTTATCAACCTGCTCATGCGCTTTTATGATGTAAACGAAGGCGCGGTGCTCCTGGACGGCGTGGACATCCGCCAGATGACCCGCCATTCCCTGCGCCGCAATTACGGCATGGTACTGCAGGAAACCTGGCTGAAAAACGGCACCGTGCGGGAAAACCTGAAAATGGGCCGGGATGACGCCACCGACGAAGAGATGATCGCGGCCGCCAAAGCGACCCACAGCCACGAATTTATTTGCCGTCTGCCTCAGGGGTACGATACCGTTTTGCAGGAAGACAGTCTGAGCCAGGGACAGAAACAGCTTTTGTGCATCACCCGGGTCATGCTGTGCCGCCCGCCGGTGCTGATTCTGGACGAAGCGACTTCCAGCATCGATACCCGTACCGAAGTGCTGATTCAGGAAGCGTTTGCCCGCCTGATGGAAGGGCGCACCAGCTTCATTGTGGCCCACCGGCTTTCCACCATTCGCAATGCCGACTGCATTCTGGTGATGAAGGACGGCCACATTCTGGAACAAGGCACCCACGAAGATTTACTGGCCCGCGGCGGATTTTACG
>CAJKJS010000219.1 GCA_905200265.1 uncultured Oscillospiraceae bacterium | reverse complement strand
CACAGAACCATAATAAGGCCTGCGCTGCACCTTTTCCGGCGTACTCTTCCCGGCAGGCCAGTTTATGTACGTACAAAGCTGGTTCGGCTTCATCCCCTCGCCAAAACAGCGGGTCGGTTTCAGTCAGATAACACACCGCTGCCGCCTTCCCTTCGTGCATGGCCATAAACCCGGGTGGGTCCCCGGCAAACACAATGTCAGGCTCCAGAAGGTCATCTTTCCACTGATGAATGCCCTTTTTTTCCATGCGCAAGTTGGCATTATGTAATACGCGGCTGTATTCTTTCCGGTCTTCCTCTGTCAGAACGGGTACAATGGTGTACGTATACATAGGCACACTCATTTCTTTTTGCCGCCGGTAGATTTCCCCGACATCTGAGCCCGGGCACGGATGGCCGCTTTTCGGGCTTTCTCTTTTTCTTCCCGGCCTTTGCTAATCTTATCCGACAGTTTCGGGATGCCCACACCCAGCAGCGATGCGCCCATCATGAAGATCAGCGCGGAAATCTGCATGGCCAGCGCCCCTTGCAGTTCGATGGTATTGGAACCGGGCTGGAACAAGGCGCCGATATTGAAGGTGAGCAAGGCAAGCCCCGCACCAAACTGCTGGCAGAAAATTGCAATCGCGCCAATCTGCTGGTTTTCAGGGATCAGTGCAAACTGCCACACAAACAAAAGCAGCGACAAAATGCCAACCCAGTTGAGAAGCAACCATCCCAAAACCGGTTTTTCCACCGTAGACACCAGATTTTTGCCCAGGAAGAACCACAAAAGCAGATCGATCACCGGCACAAAAATACAGAACATTTCAAAGAGGATCATGACGATATCCGATGAAGGCGACAAAAACCTAGGCAGCATGTTATATAGCAGCCCCAGCAGGGTGGGGATAATAGCTGCACACCCGATTTTAATCCAGGCGTTGGTACTCGATGGGGTAAAATGACGGGACGAAAAACTCATGGCCGTTCCTCCTTTTTGATAAGTCCTGCGGCCGGCCGTCAGCGGGCCAACCGGCTCAGTTCATATAAAAGATTCATGCATTCAATGGGCGTTAGTGCGTTGACATCCACTTTCTTCAGCCGGTCCACGATCTGTTCGCTTTTGGGGCTGATTAACTGCATTTGCGCGCCATTTTCTTCTTTATCCGGTTCTTTTTCTTTTGGGGTCACCACTTGCACCGGCCCCTCGCTTTCCAGCTGGCGCAAGATCTGTCGTGCCCGGCGCACCACTTTATCGGGCACCCCGGCTAACCTGGCAACTTCAATGCCGTAACTATCGTCCGCTCCCCCTGGAATAATTCGACGCAAAAAGGTGATTTCTTCTCCGTGTTTGCGCACGGCGATATTGTAGTTTTTCACGCCGCTGATTTTTTCTTCCATGGCTGTCAGTTCGTGATAGTGAGTGGCGAACATGGTCTTGGCTCCCAGGGTTTTGGGGTCGGCGGCGTATTCCAGTACGGCCTGAGCAATGCTCATACCGTCAAAGGTGGACGTTCCCCGACCGATTTCATCCAGGATCAACAAACTGTGAGACGTGGCATGGCGCAAAATATCAGCTACTTCCGTCATTTCCACCATAAAGGTGGACTGTCCGGCCGCCAAATCATCAGACGCCCCTACCCGGGTAAAAATGCTGTCCACAATCCCGATCTGCGCATAAGAAGCCGGCACAAACGAACCGATCTGGGCCATAAGCACGATCAGGGCCGTCTGGCGCATGTAGGTGGATTTCCCGGCCATATTGGGGCCGGTGATAATCGCCACCCGGTTATCCTTTTCATCCAGGATTACGTCATTAGGGACAAATGGCGCGCCATCCAACAGGCATTCCACCACGGGGTGGCGGCTGTCCCGCAAAATCAGCTTCCCGGATAAATCCACCTGGGGCCGCACATACCGGTGCTGTACCGCCGTCGTAGCCAGCGATGCTAAACAGTCCAGCCCCGCTACCGCCTGAGCCGTGCGCTGAATGCGATCCATCTCTCCGGCTACCTGCCGCCGCACTTCATCGAACAGGCGTCCTTCCAGGGCCACGGAACGCTCTCCAGCCCCCAGAATGCGGGTTTCCAGTTTCTTTAATTCATCGGTGATATATCGTTCACAATTCGTCAGGGTCTGGCGGCGAATATAATCATCGGGCACCTGATCCTTATAGGAATTGGAGACTTCAATGTAATACCCAAACACCCGGTTATACCCGATTTTCAGTTTCGGGATACCCGTGCGTTCCCTCTCGCGCTGTTCAATATCAGCCAGTAGCCCGCGGCCGTTAACCATATCGCCTCGCAGCGCGTCGAGTTCTTCATTATATCCTTTTTGAATGATGCCGCCTTCCCGAATGGAAAACGGCGGATCTTCCACAATGGCGCGGTCAATCAGTTCCGCCAAATCGGTTAATTCATCTACATCCCGGTACAGCGCCTGCAAATAAGCGGAGGTCCGATTACTAACCGCCTGTTTCACGCCCGGCAACCGCAGCAGAGCCGACCACAGTGAACGCAGTTCCCGGCCGTTGGCACTGCCGTACACAATCCGAGTGAGGATACGCTCTAGGTCGTAAATCCCGCTTAGCGCTTCCATCAGTGTATCGAGCAGTTCCGGATCGTTTACCAGCTCTTCTACGGCGTTTAGACGCCGGGTGATACCTCCGGGGGACAAAAGCGGCTGTTCCACCCAGTTGCGCAAGAGCCGTTTACCCATAGCGGTGCGGGTGTGATCGAGCACCCACAAAAGCGACCCCTTCTTTTCCTTGGTGCGCATGGTTTCGCACAGCTCCAGATTATACCGGGTGTTAAAATCCAGCTGCATGAACTGGGCGTCTTCGAACAGCGTTAGCGTATTGAGCCGTTCCATGCCCACCCGCTGGGTCTTTTGTAAATATCCCACCATTTCCCCCGCCGCCAGACAAATGCTGCGGGTGGGCAGGTCGCCGTCTTCTAAATGAAACTGATTTTTCACCCGTAAGTAGCATAGCGACTCATCGGTTTCATTGGGGAGCTGCTCCACTGCCGCGTGGAATTTTTCGCGGCAGCGCTTTTCAAGCTCCACGGCTTTCGGCAATTCGCCTGCCAGGAGTACTTCACTGGGGGAAAAACGGCTTAATTCATTATAAATGGCTTCGCTCAAATCGTCGCCAGTCACTTCCATCGCTCTGGCTTCCCCAGTAGAAATATCTGCAAGGCAAACCCCTGCCTGATTTCCGGTGCCGTACACGCTGCAAAGGTAATTATTTTTCCCTTCTTCCAGCATGCTGTTTTCCATCACGGTGCCCGGCGTGACCACCCGGATGATGTCCCGTTTGACCAGCCCCTTGGCGGTAGCCGGGTCTTCCATTTGTTCGCAGATAGCCACTTTATATCCCCGGCTCACCAGCCGGGCTAAGTACGTTTCATAACTGTGAAACGGTACCCCACACATGGGCGCCCGCTCCGAAAGGCCGCAGTCCCGCCCGGTCAGGGTTAGTTCCAGTTCCCGCGACACCAATTTAGCGTCGTCAAAAAACATTTCATAAAAATCACCCAACCGGAAAAACAGGATCGTATCGGGGTATTGCTCTTTGATT
>CAJKJS010000218.1 GCA_905200265.1 uncultured Oscillospiraceae bacterium | reverse complement strand
AAAATGGTTTTTGCGCTGGTAGCAGTCTGCTTGTGCTGCAACACGGGGAAGAAAAGCTGTATGCTCAAAGCGGATGGGCCGACCGGGAAAGCCAAATTCCGGTACAGCGTGATACCCTGTTTCGCCTTTACTCCATGAGCAAACCCATCACCGGCTGTGCGGCTATGATCTTACTGGAACGCGGCATCATTGACCTGTATGAACCCGTCAGCCAGTATTTGCCCGGTTTTAAAAACTGCATGGTACGGGGCCGCGGAACGCCGGAACCCATTTCACGGCCGGTACGCATTCGAGATTTACTGAGCATGACGTCGGGGTTGCCCTATGGCGATGAAGAAACCCAAGCAGGTAAAGGCGCGCTGTCACTATTTGCGGAAATCGGCCGTCAACTTCACAGTGAAACACCCATGACAACGGTAGAAATCGCCAACCGTATGGGAGAAAATGGCCTGAGTTTTCAGCCCGGCGAACGGTGGATGTACGGGACGTCGGCGGACGTTATGGGGGCGGTTATCGAACAAGCCAGCGGTATGCGTTTTGGAGAATTTCTGCAAAAAGAGCTGTTTGAACCTTTGGGCATGAAGGATACGGCTTTTTATGTGCCTGAAGAAAAGCGTGCGCGTTTAACAAAGGTGTACGAAGAAACCGAAAACGGTGCCGTGCCCATTCATACGGAACATTTGGGGGTTTGTTGCGAACAAAACAGCGCCCCCGCGTTTGAATCGGGGGGCGCTGGTCTGGTTTCTACGCTCGATGACTATGCCCAGTTTGCCCGTATGTTGCGAAACGGCGGCCGTCTGGGTGAAACCGTGATTTTACAGCCCAGTACCGTGCGCTTTTTTACCGCAGGCAGCCTGGAACCGTGGCAGGAAGCATCGTTTACTTCCCAGTTTGACGGCCTGACTGGGTTTACTTACGGGAACTTTATGCGGGTCATGAAAGACCCGGGCCGGGCCTTTGTGAACGCTGGGCGCGGTAGCTATGGGTGGGACGGCTGGTTGGGGCCGTACTTTGCTAATGATCCCGAAAACGACCTGACCATTTTGATGATGCTACAGCGCAAAGACAGCGGCACGGTTTCCATGACCCGGGAACTGATCAATCTGATTACGGCAGCTTTCGGCCGGTGAAAACGCATTAGGTGCGCACTAAGCCCTTGATGTATCCGTCAGTATGGGCGGCCATTTCTTCGTTTGCCAGGTCGAATTCTTCCAACGTGTAGATATGGCGTTCATCGGCAAGACCGGTGAACGGCCAAATCCCGCGGGAAAGGAGCATCATGCACCGTTCGCACAGCCCGGCTTCGTAAGCAATTCGGCGTTCGTGACAGTTGATGGTGGTGATGGCCTTAAAATTCCACAGTTTGTAATCAATGGAACGCAGGCTGTCATTGTGGTATCCACCAATTCCCAGAGTACCATGAGCACATACCATATCACCCGCTAACCGCAACCCGGATTCCGTGCCGGAAAATTCCATCACCCGCCGGAACCCTACGTTAAATAAGTCGGCATTGGTGCCGTCCCGGGTGAGATCGGGCTTTTTCATGGTGTCCCAAGTCAATAGATAATAGGGAGGAAGAGTGTCGGGCGTGTAAGTTTCGGTGGCGCCAAAACGGCGGGCATTTTCCAGCGCTTCCGGCCGGGGGTCAACAGCGACAATGTCCCCATAACCCATGGATTTGAAAAGGGAAATGGCGCCCAGCCCCATATACCCACATCCCACAACGGCAATGGGGTCCCCCAGAGTTTCGGGTGGCAGTTTCATAGCGGCGCTGAGCAGGCAGGCAAGAGGTTCCGCCACAGCATCTTCGTCGGCCACATTATCGGGCACATGTACGGTTTTTTCTGGTTCCATCACGATATATTCTTTAAAGGCGCCGCCACCCAGCCCGGTGACCCGGTCACCTACATGGAAGCCCTTCACATGTTGGCCAACTTTCGCCACGACGCCCATGCTCTCATGGCCCAGTACATCGCCGGGCGCTGCGGTGGCCCAGGGGTACCATTCGCTGTGGCACAGGCCGCTGTAGGTCACCTTTACCAGCAGTTGATCATCGGTAATGGCGGGAATAGGCACATCGATCACCTGGCTTTTGCGCGGACCAGTAAGAATCAATTGTTTCATAAACATACAACTCCTTCAAAAGGGGGCTATGATGTAGCGGGCCCCCAGGGTATTCAAAAAGAAAAGAGGCACGATGATTTTGTATACAGTCGATAGCCGTGTACGGTATTCGGAACTTGACGAAACAGGACATATGAGCTTGCCGGCTTTGCTTGCCTGGCTGCAGGATAGCGCCCTATTCCATTCGCAGGATGTAGGGTGCGGATTGCAGGATTTTGCGCAAAAAGGACGCATCTGGGTGGTTTCTTCCTGGCAATTGCAAATCGATCGGTTCCCCGTGTTTGGGGAAGCCTTTACCGTGGGTACCGGTGCCTGGGATTTTCGCCGGGCGGAAGGATTGCGGGATTTCCTGTTTACATCGCCGGATGGAACCCCATGGGCACGGGCGGCGTCTACCTGGACCCTCATCAGCACCGAAACCGGGCGCCCGGTACGAGCCACACCGGAAGATACCGAGCCCTATGGACTCATTACGCCGCTTACCATGGAGCGGGCTCCCCGACGTATCACCCTGCCGCCCGATTTACAACCGACCGGTGAAGTGCTCATTCAGCCGCATCATCTGGATACCAACCGCCATGTCAATAACGGCTGGTATGTGCAAATGGCGCTGGATGCGCTGCCGGAAAAACCGGCGGTGAGGGAAGTGCGGGTGGAATACCACCGGCAAGCCCGGCTGGGCGATACGGTAATCCCCTTTATGGGAAGGACCGAAAACGGAGCAGCCGTCGATCTGCGTGGGGAAGACGGCAAAAGCTATGCCCGGGTGCTGTTTTTCACAAAATAAACGACTATAGAGGATTTTGTTCAGTATACCATACACAATCCACGCCGTTCCAGACGAAAGTTCAACAAATTTTACCCGCTCTTTTTGAAAGGAAGGAACCCCGTGAAACAGATCACCGTTGGCTTGCTAGCGCATGTGGATGCCGGGAAGACCACGCTTACCGAACAGCTTTTGTACCAGTCCGGAGCCCTGCGCCAGGCGGGGAGTGTGGATGACGGTACGGCTCAGACCGATTTTCTGGACGTGGAGCGCCGCCGGGGCATTTCTGTGCGGGCGTCATCCACGGTATTGTGCCAGGGGGACTGGCAGATGAACCTGATTGATACCCCTGGCCATGCCGATTTTGCCGCTGAAACCGAACGGGCCCTACAAGTACTGGATATGGTCATCTTGGTGATTTCGGCAGTAGAAGGCATCGAACCCCAAACCGAAGTGCTGCTCGACGCCATCCGCAAAACCGACACCCGCGTACTCTATTTTCTCAATAAAACTGACCGCACGGGTAGCCGTACCCGGGATATTATCGAGGAACTGCGTCATGTAGCTACGGCGCCTATTTTGTGCCTGACCGCTTTGGAAGGAGAGGGCACACGAGAGTGCCGGGTGCGCCTGCGAAATCTGAGTGAACCCGATTTTCGCGAAGAAGTCATGGAAGC
>CAJKJS010000217.1 GCA_905200265.1 uncultured Oscillospiraceae bacterium | reverse complement strand
CGATCAGGGCATCGGCTACGGCTCCATCAATCACCCGGTAGACCGTGACCCGGTATGCGGGTATAATGGCATTATTGATGAAGTATGCCCCCGGTGCGGACGGCGTGCCGGTGAACCGGTCAGCCTGGAAAAGCTGGAGGAACTGCGCAAAAAGTATCCCAATGTGCCACTACAGCACTGTGGGTGCTATTGATAAAAACGAAGATCCCTTTTTCGATGATATACATATTTTTTAAAGGAGGACTATACCATGACGGAGAAAAAAATGGAAAACAATGGAACAGTAGGAGCCGGTGTGGATTTTGAAAGAATTCGCCGGATTACCGGTTACTTGGTAGGGACGACCGACCGCTGGAATAACGCCAAACGGGCGGAAGAACGCGACCGTGTGAAGCACTCTCTGACTCGCTAATCCCTGTATGATGAAAAAGCGCCTTTCTTCATGGGCTATGAAGGAAGGCGCTTTTTTGTTGGATATTTCACCAGAGCCTGGAAAAAACGGGGGAAAGCATGGAAAAAATGAGAAAATTGGGCTCAAAACATTGCAATATACGGCAAGATCTCGTAAAATAAAAACGTATGAACAAAAATATGAAATTTTCATTTTATCGTAAGAAGGGGAGGAGAATCGGATGAAGGCCTATAAGAAGACATGGAAGCGATGGCTGGCCATGTTTTGTACGGTTGTGATGCTATTTGTCACGGTCCCCATAGGGGATTCCTATGGTCAGGTAGAAGCGGCATCCACAGCCACAACAACGGATTATCTGTATTTACGTACGGGACCCAGCACTTCGTATGATAAAATTTTGCTCATGGACAAAGGGGCCGTCGTCACGCTGGTTGACAACAGTGATGACGAGTGGGCCAAAGTGAAAACCTCGTCGGGTAAAACCGGATGGTGCAGCAAAACATATCTCTCTTTTGGGAGTAGTTCGCAGAACGGCGGCACAGCCACAACGACCGACGTGCTGAATATGCGTTCCGGGGCGGGCACCAATTATTCCGTTTTGCAGGTGCTCCCCAAGGGGACAAAACTTACGGTAGTGGACAGTACCAGTAACAGCGGCTGGGTGAAAGTCAAAACCTCCTCAGGGAAAACCGGTTGGTGCAGCCGGCAATATCTGTCGCTGTCGACGGCGTCTGCTACCCCAACTTTGTCAGTAAGCCCGACCAGCAAAACGGTACAAGCGGGAAGTAGTTTCACGCTGACCGTTACGGCAACGAATAATAGTGGAAAAGTTCCCTCGATTTCTTCTTCTGCTACATCGGTGGCAACGGCCAGTTACAGCAAAGCGAGTAATGGTAAATACCTTTACACAATTAGAGGTGTAAAGGCTGGCAGCGCGACAATTACGGTAAAAGTGGGGTCCACCTCGAAAACGATGAAAGTGACGGTGACATCCGCCTCTTCTTCTACCTCGAGTGGAGATACAGCGACAACGACCGATGTACTAAATATGCGTTCCGGGGCAGGCACCAGCTACTCGGTTTTGCAGGTGCTACCTAAGGGGACGAAGCTCACGGTGGTGGATGGCACCAGTAACAGCGGGTGGGTGAAAGTAAAGACTTCATCGGGCAAAACCGGCTGGTGCAGCCGGGAATACCTGTCGTTCTCTTCTTCGTCTTCTTCCTCTTCCAGCGGTGGCACGGCTACAACCACCGATGTGCTGAATATGCGCTCGGGAGCGGGCACTAGCTACTCGGTTTTGCAGGTACTGCCCAAGGGGACGAAGCTCACCGTGGTGGACAGCACCAGCAACAGTGGGTGGGTGAAAGTAAAGACTTCATCGGGCAAAACCGGTTGGTGCAGCCGCGAATACCTGTCGTTTTCTTCTTCGTCAACGGCCACGCCGACTTTGTCCCTGAGTCCTACCAGTAAAACCGTGGAAGCGGGCGAAAGTTTTACATTGACGGTAACGGCTACGAATAATGGCAGTACCATTCCGTCGATTTCTTCTTCGTCCAAAACGGTAGCAACGGCTAGCTATAGCAAAAGAAGTAATGGTAAATACCTTTACACGATAAAGGGCGTGAAAGCCGGGTCGGCTACGATCACGGTGAAAGTTGGGTCGGTTTCTAAGACCATGAAAGTTACGGTCACGGAAAGCGCCGGAACCGGTGAAACCGCCACAACGACTGACGTGCTGAATATACGTTCCGGTCCTGGCACCAGCTACACGGTGCTGCAAGTGTTGCCGGAGGGGACAAAACTTACGGTAGTGGACAGCACCAGCAACAGCGGTTGGGTAAAAGTGAAAACCTCGTCGGGAACAACGGGTTGGTGCAGCCGCGAATATTTGAAACTCTCTTCCAGCACAGCTACGCCGACTTTGTCCCTAAGCCCTACCAGTAAAACGGTAGAAGTGGGCGAAAGCTTCACGCTGACCGTAACAGCCACCAATAATGGCAGCACTGTCCCGTCTATTTCGTCGTCGGCAAGGTCGGTGGCAACGGCCAGCTACAGCAAAACAAGTAATGGGAAATACCTTTACACAATAAAGGGCGTGAAAGCTGGATCGGCTACGATTACCGTGAAAGTCGGTTCGGTTTCCAAAACCATGAAAGTGACGGTGCAGGAAAAGGAAAACGATGAATACCCTTACGCCCGCACGACAACGGCGGTAAACCTGCGCCAGGGTCCGGGAACAACGTATACAGTCATTACCACTATGGCGATGGGCACCGTACTCAATGTGCTGGATACTTCGAATGCCGAGTGGACAAAAGTCAGTATTTATGGAAGCAGTACCACAGGGTACGTATCAACGGAATATATCCAGTTCCTGTCGGAATTGCCCTCGGGGGATATTACGCTGTCCCATACGAGTGCTTCGATCCCGGCCGGTAAGACCATGTATACCACGGCCACCAGTTCCAATAGTGGTGCGGTGATTACGTGGACCAGCAGTAATGAAAAAGTCGCGACGGTACAGAACGGATATATCTATGCCGTGGCGCCGGGCAGCTGTACGATTACAGCGCAAAGCGGTTCTTCCAAGCAAACTTGCAAAGTAACGGTAACGGCGGCGGAAGCCGTGGAATTTGCCTATAGTGATCCCAACATTGCTTTTGCGGGTTCGGATGTGACGTTGACTGCCATTACCAATAATCAGCGTACCAAAGTGCGTTTTGCGGTGACAGCTAACGGCAAAACAACCCAGTATGATGTGTCCGGTTACACGACAGAAAAAGCTGTGACCAGCGGTCTGGCCGACCATGAAACCCGGGTTTTTGCGAAAAAGCTTTCGTTTGATAAGGCCGGTACGTATGAAGTGAAGGTGTATGCGTACAGTAACGGAGCTTGGAGTAGCGACTATACGTCCTTTACGGTGTATGTGGTTTCAACAGCGGATGCAACGACTACTTCCACGGAAACCCGCCGGATCAGCGACGAAATGCTGACCATTATCAGTAAAATGGAAGGCTTCAGCGCGGGGGTCTATCCTGATACACTGGCCTATAACATTCCCACTCTAGGTTATGGTTATGTCGTTTCCAAAGGGGAGAAGTTCTATAATAACCTGACGAAACGGGAAGCCTGGGCGCTGTTGTGCAATACCATTAACACACGGTCGTAT
>CAJKJS010000216.1 GCA_905200265.1 uncultured Oscillospiraceae bacterium | reverse complement strand
CCCGCCCTGCGGGAAAAGGCCGCCGGGGCTACTTTCGATGAAAAATTAGCCCTAACATGACAGTTGACCAGCCGGTGTGAAGAACTCTGCCGGAATGCGCTGGAAACCTATGACGCGCTGAAAAAAGGCCTGCCTCTATTGAAACAGGCCGCCGAAACTGGCGATCCCGCCATTTTTTTGCAGCAGCAGGCTTCTTCCCTACGGCAAGAAATACGCCCTGCCGGAGAGGAAGCACCCCACCGGCGCCGCTTCCGGCAAGAGCTGTGGCAGCTATTATCCGATGCCGCCACTATGTGTGCTGCATCGGGTGATGAAATAGGTACCGTTCTTCCCGGCTTCTTCACACAAAAAGCGGAGGAAAACGGACAGCAGCTGGACCGCGTGGGCAAAGCTCTGCACGAATTGTTTGCTTTTTTACTATCCGCTTTCGGGGAAGGTCAGGAACTGCTGGTTGCTGTCACTCACATGGCCGAAAGTTTGCCGCTGACCCGGTATATCAGTCAGTACGGCTGCGATGATTTTGAATATTGGAGTCAAAGGTTATTGCTTGATGACCGGGGCGAAGCCCTGCGGGGCCGACCGCATTCGAAGGGAGCTCTGTCTTAATGGCTTTGCATATCGAAAACGGCGTGTTACTGCGCTATGAACCCGACGGCTCCCCCACTGTCACGGTGCCCGAAGGGGTACACACCATTGGGGAAAAAGCTTTTTGTTCCTGCAAACAAGTGTTTCGCATCACCCTTCCCCGCAGCGTACGGGTGCTGGGGGATTGGGCTTTTTTGGCTTGCAGCAATTTAAGCCAACTTACGCTACCCGACGATATCGAAGTCATTCCCGCCCGGTGTTTTTTAGGCTGTACTTCTTTGCAGCGCGTAGAACTGCCCAGCTCTTTGCAGCGTATTGGTTCCCTGGCGTTTCAAGGATGCCGCCAATTATGGGGACTGGTTCTGCCCCCGACCCTTCGGCAGATTGCCGGGGAAGCCTTTGCCGGGTGCACGTCGCTACAAAGTGTAACGGTACCCGAAAGCGTAGAAAAAGTGGGAGCTTTCGCCTTTATGGGATGCCACAATCTGCACACCCTTTCTTTTGCGCGCACCAGTACGGTATTCGCCTATTATGACTATGGTACATTCGGCGCCTACCCGGACTTTCTAAAAAAAGCGGGTCCTTCCCCACTTCCCCTTTCATATGATCGGGATTTTTCGAAAGCTGCTCCCCGTTACCGGCCTTATATGGCTCTAGCCCGGTTGCAGCACCCGGTAGCGTTACAACCAGAGTACCGGGAACAGTATAACCGATACCTGATGGAACACACGGAAGAGGCGGCCCGCGTGTTTCTGGAAGACGAAAATGCCGATGGCCTGCGGTTTTTGATGGAGGTGGGCGCTATCACCGAAGAAAACCGGTTTCCTCTATGCCAAATCGCCGCCGAACTTCACAAAACCGGCTTACAACTTTTACTGATGAACGGAAAAAAGCGCCGGCCACCGACGCTTTCCTGGGACTAACATAGTCAATGAAAAAAGCCACCCGTCAATAAGCGGGTGGCTTTTTGTTCTTTTTCTTACCGATCTCGGGACTTTAGTCTCTGGGACTGTATTTATAGGGATTGTAGCTCCTGGAATGACTGAGCAAACAGTGGTTTTACCCATTGATACTGGCTGTCATCGGGATAGCCTCGATATGCCCCTTCGGTCATCATCACACCGTACAAAAATAAGTCGTACCATAAAATGCGGCGGGTTTCACTATTTGAAAATTCCTTTTGGCCATAGCCGGTCAGAAATGCTTCGCTGCGTTCATGACGGCGGAAACGGTCATCCATAAATGGATCGCCCCACAAAGCGCGTTCCCAGTCGATAATACCGCAAATGTGTCCATCCAGCACAAACACATTCCCGTCCCACAAATCCCAATGAATCAACTGCGGTACAGTCACATCCCGGAAGCAGTCTTCATCCTGCAACAGGCAAGCGCGCAGGGTATCGAACGACACACCAAAATCAATGTCTTTGGCTTTGGCATCCAGGAAAAGATCTTCCATCATCCGGGAAAACGCAGAAAACCAGTCCGCAAACCTCCGTTCATCCCCCACAAAGCCAAACGTATCGTGGGTGACCTGATTGATACGCCGTTCCATCTGTCCTAATTCCCAATAAATTCCTTCTTTCACCGCCGACGGTAACGAATCCCGCACGGAGGAAAGACTTTGTCCCTTTAACTCCTTCATAAAAAAGTAGGGACTTTTGCACACGGTACAGGAATCATCATACTGGTACACTGGCGCTACCGGTACCCGTGTTTTTTCCTGTACCAGTTCCATGGCGCGCACTTCGGCCTGCATCAGGTTGACTTCCACCCGCAACAAACAGCTTTTATCTTCCGGAGCAATTTTGCAAATCACCCGGCGGCCATCGGAAAGTTCCATGGCATAGGCCATATTACAATATCCTTCATCCAGGGGACGGAACGAACGCATATCCATCTCTTCCCCAAAGCATTTTTTCACCATGGCACGCAGTGTTTCGGGCGTTTGTTCCTTTTTCATGGCATTTTGCGGCATATGCTTTCCCTCTTTTCCTCAGGTACCCTCTTTGTTATTCATTTTCGTTGAGCCGGTTCATCATGGCGCGCAATTCGTCGCCGCACGCCTGGCGCAATTCTTCTCCCTGCTCCTTGATGCGGCCGGCCTGGGTGGATGCAATCAATCCTGAGCGCGAACACAAATCCAGCCAATACAGCGCCAGCGAACACAATCGCGTCGCCCGGGTCACAAATTCCAACTGCTCCCGCAGAGGAACCCCGAAAGCCCCTTCGTGCAGCACAGCTCCCACCCCGGTACAGCAGCGCACCAACCGGGTAAAAAGCCGGCGTTTTTCTTCGGTTCCCCGCACACGGGATAGTTGTAGCACACTGAGGGCAAATTGCTCACTTTTTTCCAGCAAAGCAGGACTCACGGGGTTTCCTCCTTTAGATATGGCAGCACCACACGATACGCATCGATCAGCTCTTCCCGAGATACCCGACAATTCGCCGGGCTGGTTGAGGGCAGTGTTTGAATAGGACGGCCCGTTTTCGGTTCACAGTATCGCCGGTATAAAGCGGCTGCCTTTTGCCCCGTGGCAAAAATCGCACGAATGGGACACTGCGCCAAAAGCCACGGAAGGTTATTGGGGGACGCCTGTCGGATGCTGGCGTCTTCGGCCCCGCGGATTTCACAGCTTTGTAAGACATCCCACAGAGCAATCCCATGCCGCCGCACCAGAGCTTCTTTTTCTTCGGGCGTATGGGGCAGCGGTTCGTGAAACAGCGCAGCCATTACGGGCCAAAAACGATTTTGCGGATGGGAATAATAAAAACCATTTTCCCGGGAGCGTGGGGACGGCATGGTTCCCAGCAGCAGCACACGACTGTTTTCGTCAAAAACCGGTGTAAAAGTATGCACCACCCGCGTTCTGTCTGCCACAGCTGTTCCCCTCCTTTACATATAACAGAAACCCGCAGGAACGCATACACATTCCTGCGGGTTATGGAGCGGACGACGAGGCTCGAACTCGCTACCTCCACCTTGGCAAGGTGGCGCTC
>CAJKJS010000215.1 GCA_905200265.1 uncultured Oscillospiraceae bacterium | reverse complement strand
ACGGGCGGCAAAATGGGATAACCTGAAAGCAATCCTGATTTTTCTGGTGGTGTTTGGGCATTTCCTCTATAGCGTGCCGGGGGACAGCCCCACGGCGCAAAAGCTGATTTTGCTGATTTACACGTTCCACATGCCGCTGTTTTTGTTTGTGGGCGGGCTGTTTTCGAAATCGGCGGTGTCCGGCAGCAAAAAGGGGCAGGGCCGGGTGCTGGTCTATGCTTTGCTCTTTTTCCTGCTCAGCGGGATCACCTATGGCATTAAAATCGCCGCGGGGCAGAAAGCGGATATCGAGCTGCTGGGCACCTACCACGTGCCGTGGTACATGGCGGTGATGGCGCTGTTCCTTTGGCTCATGCGGGCGACTTGTCACCTGAAAGCCGGGCTGGTGCTTTCCGCTTCCGTTTTATGCGCGTGTTTGGCGGGGTATGACCCGGATGTGGGCAATTTCCTCTTTTTATCCAAAACCGTTTCGTTTTTCCCGTTTTTTGCGGCGGGGTATTACCTCGACGCCGCAAAACTGGAAAAAGCCCTTGCCCCCCGGTGGGTGAAAGCGGCAGCCGTGGTGGTTTTGGGCGGGTTTTTCGCCCTTGTGTGGCTGGGGGAAGGATGGTACCGGGCGCAATTTTCCCCGCTGCTCATGCTCTCTGCCCCGGCGCCGTATACGAAGCTGCCAGCCCCTGCCTTGGGATTTTTTGTGCGGCTTTTTTGGTACGCCCTGGTGACGGTTGTATCCCTGGCTCTGATCGCGCTCACGCCCAAAAAGCCGTGCTTTTTGTCTTCCCTTGGCCGCCGCACGCTGCCCGTTTACTTCTGGCATGTGCCGCTCCAGCAGCTCTATGGGATTTCGGGGCTGGCGGTGTGGCTGCCCGGGCATCTGCCTCTGCCCAAAACGATACTGATCGCCCTAATCACCGTACTTTTCCTGTTCCTCCTCTCCCGGCCGGTGATGGCCAGACCCTTTACGTTTCTCATGCGTCCCTGGCGGCGGGAGGAACGGGTTTAAAAAATAGAAAAAAGCGGTATGGATTTTCTCCATACCGCTTTTTTGTGGGCACAACCTGAGAAGGGCCGCGGATTCGTTACAAAGGGGTTATTCCATTTTCAGCACGGCTTTGATGCACTTGCCGGAGGTGGATTCTTCCACCGCTTCGTTGATCTTTTCGAAGGGATACACCTTCATCAGTTTATCAATGGGGAAGCGGCCGTCGTGGTAGTACTCGATGAGCTTCGGGATAAAGTCCTTCGGCACGGAATCGCCTTCCAGCACGCCGATGAGGGATTTGCCGTCGCCCATGAGCTCCGCCTGTACATTGATGGTCAGATCGCCGGTGGCGCCCACCACCACACAGGTGCCGTCAAAGTCGCACATCGCCAGGGACTTGCGCACGCAGGCGCCCACGCCGGTGGTATCGATGGCGTAATTGACGCCGCCGCCGGTCAGTTCCCGCACCGCGGCCACTTCGTCGCATTCCTTGCGGTTGACGGTATGGGTGGCCCCCAGCTCTTTGGCCAGTTCCAGGCTCTTGGGGTTGCCGCCTACGGCGATGATCTTGGCGCACCCGGCGATTTTCGCGGCCATAATGGCGCTCATGCCCACGGTGCCGCAGCCGTATACCGCGATGGTGGAACCAAATTCCGGGCGCAGCCGGTTGAGCACCGCCCCGGCGCCGGTCTGGATGCCGCAGCCGATGGGCGCGACCACGCTCAGGTCGATGTCGTCATACTCCACTTTCACGGCGTTGCGCTGGTTCACCACCGCATACGTAGCAAACGAGGACTGGCCGAAGAACGTGGAAAGCTTCTGCCCGTCCAGGGTGGAAAGGCGGCTGGTGCCGTCGGCCTGGATGCCGCCGAAGTTGATTTTATTCAGGTTTTTGCACACATAGGGCTTGCCCTTTTTGCAGCAGGGGCAGACCCCGCAGCTGGCGAAGGTGATGCCCACCCGGTCGCCGGGCTGGAATTCCGTGACGCCAAAGCCCACTTTTTCCACGATTCCGGCGCCTTCGTGCCCCAAGACGGCGGGCAGCGGCACGGGGATAAACTGGTCGCGGCAGACAAGGTCCGTGTGGCAGATGCCGCTGGCGACTACGCGCACCAGAATTTCGTCAAACTTGGGTTCGGCCAGCTCGACTTCCTCGATGACAAACGGTTCGCCTTTGGCGTGGGTGACGGCTGCTTTGATTTTCACAAAATTTTCCCCTTTCGTAGTTAGCTATTGTACTATTTATTATACCAGACCGCCGGGGAGCTGACAAGACACAAAAGGGGACTTGTTCTAAAAAAACGGCCCCCGAAATGGGAGCCGGTTCCGTCAGCACGCAACGCCCGCTTGCCGCAGCGCTTTGATAAGGGCGGGGAAGTCCCGCTTTTCGTGGTCAAAATAGACCGTCTTCATCCCCAGCGCCCGGGGGACAAGCAGGTTCGTTTCCTGGTTATCGATAAAGACACATTCCTCCATCGGGACAGACAGGGCGGCCGCCGCCTGTTCGAAAATCCGGCGGCCGTCTTTCCCCGACCCCACGGCGGCCGACACGAGGATAGCGTCAAACAGCGTTTCCCAGTGATGGCGTTTCACAAGACAGTCGATGCGGTCCTGCTTATTATCGGTGATCATCCCGGTTTGGTACCCGGCGTCTTTCAGCCGGCGCACCAGCGTGAGCATGCCCTCATCCAGCGGCGTGTGCAAAAAGGAATCGATGAGCAGCGAATAGGGCAGCTCGACCCCCACCCCGGCGCACACCTTGGGCCATATGGCCGCATGGGTGGTTTTGCCAAGCAGCAGGTCGCGGTTATACGCCCGGTAGGCTTTCGTAAAAGCGGCTTCGTCCACCCCGGCTGCGGCGGCGATATAGCGGCAAATGGAATAGGAGCCGGTGGGGTCCGTGGTGAGCACGCCGTCAAAATCGAAAAAGATGGCTTGCATGAAAGTCCCTTCTTTCTGTCGAAAAATCAGTCGGCCGAAGAAGCGCCGGTGACCGTCTGCCAGACTTCGTCATCAAACCGGCGGTCCTTATAATAAAACGGCTTATCTTCCTCGGTAATAGGCCGGATGACCCGGCAGGGGTTCCCGGCGGCGCACACGTTCGCGGGGATGTCCTTTGTCACCACGCTGCCCGCCCCGATGACCGTATTGTCCCCGATGTTCACCCCTGGGAGAATGATGCAGCCCCCGCCAATCCACACGGCATCCCCGATGGTGATGGGGATGCCGTATTCATACCCGGAATGGCGGCTGTCGGGATGGATTGGGGGTGTACAGGGACACATTCGGCCCAAACAGCACGTTTTTCCCGATGGTGATGGTGGCCACATCCAGCATCACGCAGCCGGTGTTGGCGTAGAAATTTTCGCCCAGGTGGATGTGGGAGCCGTATTCGCAGTGGAACGGGGGTTCAAAGTAAAAGCCCCCCGCATGGTGAAGGCCGATTTCCTCCATGCAGCGCAGGCCCGTTTCCGGGTCAAAGGGCATGGCGGCGTTATAACTCCGCACGGCTTTTTTTACTCTCAATTGTTCGTTTGCAATGGTTTCGCCGGCAAAATACGGGAGTTCGTGGTCCCGGCGGTACGCGTTATCCATCATGGATG
>CAJKJS010000214.1 GCA_905200265.1 uncultured Oscillospiraceae bacterium | reverse complement strand
GGTTCCTTCTCACTTCTCAATATCTGTCGCTTTAGAAAAAGCAGGCAAAAATTAACCTTTAACAGCGCCGGCAGCCAAACCTTTGATGATATATTTCTGGCAGAACAGATACACCACCATGGGCGGGATCATCGACAGGGTATAGGCCGCAAAGGCCAGGTTGAAGTTGGTAATGTACTTTGTACGATAGTTGTAAATAAACAGCGGCAGCGTCTTTTCGCCTCTCTGCAGGATAACCAGGGGCAGCGTAAAGTCATTCCACACACCCAGTACCGTCAGTACCAGCGCCGTTGCAATGATGGGAGACATCATAGGAGCGATGATCTGGTAGAAAGTACGAATGGGGCCGCAGCCATCGATCATAGCAGCTTCGTCCACATCACGCGGTACGCCTTTTACGAAGCCTGTCATCAGGAAGACGTTTGTGGGGAACGATAGTGCAATATGCATGCAGATCAGGCCGGGGATGTTCAGCATACCAAAGGTTTTGCCCATAACCACCAACGGGATCATAACCACCTGGAAGGGGATAAAGATACCGATGATGAACCAGTAGTAAGCAAAGTTAAAGAACTTCTTGTGCTGGTTACGACCCAGGAAATAGGACAGGATCGTGTTGAGCAGCAGTGTACCGATCGTAGCAAAGATCGTAACAACCGTGGAGTTCTGCAGAGCCGGCCAGTAGCCGCCACGCTTCAGAACCTGCGTAAAGTTACTTAAGTTCCATTTCTCCGGCAAAGCCAGAATGAAGTTCCGGGCATCAGCCGGCTGTTTAAAGGCCGTCAGAACCGTCATATAGAACGGGAACAGCACGATAACCGACGTCAAAAGGAGGACGAAGTAAATACCAAATTTGCTCAGGAATCTTTTTCCTGCACTTTGTGCCATTGCCATTACAGTTCAACCTCCTTCGAACGCATGTAAATGATCTGAAGGGTGGCGATCACACCAAAGATAATGGCCATGATCATAGCGATGGCGCAAGCATAAGCTACTTCCTGCTTACTGTACTTAATGTACATGTACATAGCAAACGAATACGTAGCGCCGCCGGGGCCGCCCGCCGTGGTACCCATAACGATATCGAAAGCGGTAATACCGGTTTTCGTGTTGTTGACCAGGTTGATCATAATGGAAGGAATGATCATGGGGATCTTGATCTTCCAGAAGATCTGCATATTGTTGGCGCCGTCGATTCTGGCCGATTCCAGAATATCTTCCGGCACGCCCTGCAAGCCAGCCAGGAAAATGACCATCGTTACCGGGAACGACTGCCATACCTGGGTCAAAGCCACCATGTACGGAGCCCATGTGGCCGATGCAAACAGACCAGCTTTTAGGACCGAGTTATCCAGCGTTTCACCCAACAGTGTAATCAGACGATAGTCGATCTGGTTGAAGATGTACGCAATGGTCAGCGTAGACATAACAGCGGGGAAGAAGAAAATGGCGCGGAATACATTTACGCCTTTAATCGCCTTATCCAGCAGTACGGCCAGGAACAGACCGAGAACATTGGTCAGTACCAGTACGATTACCGCAAAGATAATCGTAAACCGAATCGTCATACGCAGGTATTCGGAGTTAAAAGCATCAACATAGTTGCCAAATCCAATGTAATTGTAGGTGGACGAAATACCGTTCCAATCGGTAAAGCTATAAACGGCACCCTCTACGGCTGCAATGTAGAAAAACACCAGATAGATCAGCACACAGGGGATGACAACGCAGTAAGGGACTACTTTCCAAGAATTAATCTTTTTCTTGGCAGCTTGTTCCATCTGAATTCCTCCTTTTTGTGTAAATGGGGTTCAGGCATACAGAAATAATGTTCTTTTCTCGTTCAACCTGTAACGTTTCGAGAAAATTAGTACTTTTTCGTAAAAAAATATTCAGCGGATTTACGAGCTTCCGGACCTGCCCCCCGCTTTTCACAACGCAAGGCGGCCAGTTTATAAACTGAAAAAGCAAACCTAAATCACATTCTGCTGAAACGAGAGAAGCAGGAGGGAAAACCCTCCCCCCTGCCTCATTCGCAAGTCAAGTCATTTGGAAATTATTTGATGGAACCATCCATGATGCCATCCATCTGCTTGATGTAGTTTTCCTTGGCCTGTTCGTTGCCGAGTTCAACCATATCCATGTACAGCTGGGTGGAAGCCTGGTTAGCGAGCTGTTCCGCACCGCCGGCCGGGAAGAAGTGGTTCGGCCAGTTGAAGGATTCGCCAGCGGCGATCTTGTCGGCCATGTTCTTCGCACGGGTATCGGTGATGGTTACGTCTTTGATAGCGGAGATAGCCGCTTCGTCGTTGCAGTATTTTTCAGCCTGGGGCTGGCTGGCCAGGAAGTTCACGAACGCCTTGCAGGCATCGGGATATTCGGTGTCAGCACCGATGGTGTAACCTACGTCAACACCGGAGCACACATAGCCGTTGCCGGTGGGGATGGGATACATGGACAGTTCGATGTCGGGGTTGATGCCAACAATGGAGTTGAAGGTCCAGTTACCGGAAATGAACATGGCGGATTCTTCGTTAGCGAAGTCCTGCAGACCGGTGTTGTAGTCAGAGGAGATAGCCTTGTCTTCCGCATAGGAGTAAATCGTGATGGTGTCGTCAACCGCTTTTTCGAAACCTTCGCAATCGGACAGTTTCTTTTCTTTGGCGGCTACGGACTTGATTTCATCGCCGGTTACATAGGTGCCGAGAATGATGTTACGAGCGCAGTCAGCGCCGTCTTTCAGGGTCAGGCCGATAGGCGTGATGCCCTTTTCCTGGAACGCGTCGCAAGCAGCGATGAACTTATCCCAATCGGTGGGCATTTCGATGTCATTTTCTTCGAACATGCCAACGTTGCAGATGATGCCGGCGCTGTTCATAGCTACGGGCACACCGTAGTATTTGCCGTCACGTTCAAACAGAGCTTCAACGGATTCGGAAGCATATTTCACAAAGGGTTCATCCGAAACGTCCATGAGCAGACCTTCTTCATAGAAGGATTCCCACACCATGTCGGTCGGCCAGTACAGCCACACATCGGTGAAGTCACCGGCCGCTGCACGGGTCTGCAGAGCAGAGGAAGCATCCTGCTGTACGTTCTGGTTTACCGTAATGTTCGGATACAGAGCGTTGAAGTCATCGATCACTCCATACATGTAATCTTCGATTTCGGGTTTCTGCTGATAGAATTCGATATCACCGGAGATGTCCTGAGCGTAGTCCCCGTAATAGTCGAAATCTGTGTCGGCTGCAGCATTATCGTCCGAGCCGCCATTGCCTTCGCTGGTTTCGCTGCTGTCATCACACGCCGTGAAAGAAAGCACAAAGCATGCACTCAGCAGGACAGCCAACACTTTTTTCAGGTTTTTCATTGGTTGATCCTCCCAACAAGATTTTGAGCTTCCCGCCGCAATCCTCTTCGACTTGCTAAAGAGGGGCCCTTTACGGCCGGGCAACTCGTGTTGTTTGGCCCCTTTTGAGCATTGTGCATAAACACAACTATCATATGGACCTTTTTATGTTATTATAATAAAGGTTTGTCTTGCTTAAGAATACAAAAAAACCGAGTTACCCCATATAAAAAATC
>CAJKJS010000213.1 GCA_905200265.1 uncultured Oscillospiraceae bacterium | reverse complement strand
TGGGATATCCGGTTCTTTTCCCGCATAAGAGGCAAGAACCCATAAGGCCCGGGAGCCAAGCGCTGTTATTTCTCCACCTGGGTCAGAATTTTCACCAGCGCTTTCGTGCTGCCGCCTTCGCTGACGGCGGCCACCTCGTCCCCCGCCTGCAGCACCGTCATGCCGTTGGGGATCATCAGTTTGCCGTCCCGCACAATGGAGATAATCAGCGTGCCCTGGGGCAGCTCGATTTCCGACAAGGTCTTGCCCCGCAGTACGCTGTCGCTTGACAGCGTCAGGGTGCTGATGGCCGCCCGGCCTTTATTTAAAGTAGCCAGCAGATGCATCTGGGATAAATCCACTTCCTGCTCGATCATCCGGGCAATGGTATCGGTGCTGCTCACCGGGATATCCACGCCCAAAGCGCGGAACGTCTCCATATTGCGGGGGTCGTTGACCCGGGCAATGACCTTTTTGACGCCGTACCGGCGTTTGGCCAGCTGGGCCGCCACCAGGTTCACCTGATCCGTGCCGGTCACGGCAATCAGGCACCCGGCGTCGCGGATGCCCGCCGATTCCAGGGTGGGAATTTCGGTACCGTCGCCGCATACAATGGCCACCGGCAAGCTTTCGGCCATGTCCAAACACCGCCGGCGGTCCGGTTCAATCAGCACCACTTCGTGTTTTTGGCGGGAAAACCGCTGGGCCAGATGGCGGCCGATGCGTCCGCCCCCTACGATCATAATTTTCATGCCGCGTACCTCCCTTTTTACCCCAGATGGACCGTTACGATGGTATCGCCGGGCTGCACCAGAATCCGGCACGGCTCGTGGTACAGTTCCAAAGTGCCGTCTTTCCGCTCCAGGGCAAACGGGTATTCGCCTTTTGGCAGCGACAGCAGCGACAGATTGTGGTCGATCATATCGCCCCGGGCGGGGTAGCGGCTGAATTTCACCGCGTGCTTTGCAAAGCGCAAGGTCTGGTCGGTTTCATTTTCGGTCAGCGCCGCGTACATGGCGTCACACGCCAAATTCGTGTGGCAAATGCAGTTGAGCCCCAGGGCCGAAAACACTTCTTCTCTCTCCGGGTCGGCAATCCGGGCCACCACCCGGTCCACATGGAAAAAGCCCTTGGCCATCTGGCTGACCGTAATATTTAAATTATCGTCCCCGGTTACCACGGCAATGGCGTCGCAGCTGGCGGCCCCGGCATTGCGCAGCACCGAGGCGTTCATGGGCGAACCGGCAAAGGTAATGCCGCTAAAGTTTTCCCCCAGGCGCACAAACAGGTTTTCGTCCTCGTCAATCACCACCACGTCGTGCCCCTGTTCATCCAACCGGCAGGCTAAACTCGCGCCCAGCCGGCCGCATCCGATCACCAGTACATTCATGGGTCGTTTCGTCCCCTTCCCTTCCCTTTTTTCTGCTCCCTATTATACATGTTCGGGCCGGAATTTACAAGCGGCGCACGGTTTTTCCTCATGTTTCGTATAACCCGCCAAAAGCCAGAAAAAACGTTGACACTATAGGCAAAACAGAGTAGAATAAATTTGTTTTTATGGAATCATCCCGTTTTTTACCGGTTTTCTCATAGAAAAGCACCAAATTTTTGAAAAAGGGAAGGTTGTGTTTTTGTTGTCCACTGTCACGCAGAGTGCCAAATCCCACCGCCGGTTCGAACCGGGTTTCGTAACCATCCTGCATGAGCACCGCCACAACTGGCGGCAGATTTACCTGCTGGCCAGGACCGATCTGAAGAAAACGTACAAAGGCGCGTTCCTTGGCGCCGGCTGGGCGGTGGTGAAACCGCTTTTCACCCTGTTTATTTACTGGTTTGCGTTCGAATACGGCATCCGCCCCGGTTCGCTCATCAACGGCTACCCGCGGTTTTTATTCATGATTCCCGCGTTTGCCGCCTGGTTTTTCATGAGCGACGCCATTTTGCTCGGCTCCCAGTGCATAAGGAAAAATAAGCAGTATGTGATTAAAATGCACTTCCCCGTTTCGAACATCATGTCCTTTACCCTGTTTTCCCGGCTACTCGTGCACTTTATTTTAACCGGGATTATGTATGTGTATTTAATTTGCACCGGGTACGGGTTTTCGGTTTATAACTTGCAGTTTTTCCTCTATTGCCCCCTGATGTTCCTTTTCTTCCTGGGGCTTTCCTGGGCGCTGGCGCCCATGGCGGCGTTTAGCCGTGACTTTGAAAACCTGATTAAATCCATTATGACGGGCTTATTCTGGCTGTCGGGCATTATGTACGACCCCTATGACGTGCCCGTCACCTGGATTCGGTACCTCATGCGGCTGAATCCCATCAACTATTTTGCCAACGCCTACCGTGATGCGTTCCTCTATCACAAGTGGTTCTGGGAAGATACGACGGGGCTGCTCATTATCCTGGTGGAATTTATTGTGGTACTGGGATATGGGTCCCACAAGTATAAGCAGCTTCGCAAGATTCTGCCCGATGTCCTGTAAGAAAGGGGGCCGCTGTTTTCATGGCACAGCCGATTATCGAAATTAACCACGTAACGAAAATCTATACCCTGTATAAAAACAACCGGGAACAGTTTTTGTCCATTTTCTACCGGTCGCCCAAACTGAAAAAGCACCTGGCCCTGAGTGACGTCACCTTTACGGTGGAAAAAGGGGAATCGGTGGGCATTATCGGCAATAACGGCGCCGGCAAATCCACGATTTTAAAGACCATCACCGGGGTCACCTTCCCCACCAGCGGCGAAGTGGCCGTGCATGGCCGGGTAGCCGCCCTGCTGGAGCTGACCGCCGGGTTCGAACCGGAAATGACCGGCCGGGAAAATATCTATTTAAAGGGCTATATCCTCGGGCTGCGGGACGAGTACATCCGCACCATCGAAGAAAAGGTCATCGACTTTGCCCAACTGGGCGATTATATCGACCAGCCGGTGCGCACCTACTCCAGCGGTATGAAAATGCGCCTGGGCTTTTCCATTAACATCAACACCGACCCGGAGATCCTGGTGGTGGACGAAGCGCTGAGCGTCGGCGATAACGCCTTTAAGAAAAAGTGCAAAAACGCCATTAAAGACCTGATCCAGAAGGGCACCACGGTGCTGTACGTCAGTCACAACGCGGACAGCGTGAAAGAAGTGTGCCGCCGGGCCATTTACCTGAAAAAAGGCCAGCTGGTGTTTGACGGGCCGGTAGAAGAAGCCTTGGAAAAATACCGCATGGATAACCCGCCCAAAACCGCGAAAGCCGGTAAGCCCCTGACCCCCGCCGAACGGGTGGCCCAGGCCCGCAAGACCTTAGCGGACAAGAAAAAAGCCCTCAAGAAAGCCAGCGACGAAAAGAAAGCCGCCGAAGCGGAACTGGCCGCCGCCGAGCAGGCCGAAGCGGAATCCTTGGAGAAGGCGGAAGCTGTTTCCCGGGAACAGACTTAAGCGGTTCCCAAGAATAGCCTACGCCGTGTTTCTTGGGGCATGCAGAAGCCTACTGTCCAGGACAATGTCCAGGACAATGTCCAGGACAGCCCAAAGCGGAAGGCTTTCCTTCGCCTGAAGCCCGCGAAAATCGGGTAACGTCTCCCCTTGCGTTAGCGTAAGGCCTGCCTTTGCGTTCGGCTTACGTTTTC
>CAJKJS010000212.1 GCA_905200265.1 uncultured Oscillospiraceae bacterium | reverse complement strand
GCGGCAACCGCATGGTCAACTGGTGCCCCCACTGCAACACCTCGATTTCCGACGCGGAAGTGGAATATAAAACCCAGGACGGCCATTTTTGGCACCTGCTGTACCCGGTCAAAGAGACGGGCGAAAAACTGGAACTGGCCACCACCCGGCCGGAAACCATGCTGGGCGATACCGCCGTGGCCATTAACGGTGATGACCCCCGGTACAAGCATCTGCACGGCTGCCACGTGGTGCTGCCGCTGCTGAATAAAGAAATCCCCATTGTGTGCGACGAACATGCCGACATGGAAAAGGGCACGGGCGTTGTAAAAATCACCCCCGCCCACGACCCCAACGACTTTGAAGTGGGCAAACGCCACCACCTGCCCATGGTGCGGGTATTCACCTATGACGGCCACATGACCGGCGCCGCCGACAAGGCGCAGGCCGACGAACTGGCCGCCGCCGGGAAAACCGCTGCCGATGAGCCCGAAGTGCTCGATTGCGGCAAATACGCCGGCATGACGACGATTCAGGCCCGTAAAGCCATTTTGGCCGATCTTAAAGCAGGCGGCTTCCTGAAAGAGACGGAACCGCTGCAGCACGAAGTGGGCACCTGCTACCGCTGCCACACCACGGTGGAACCCATGGTGTCGAAACAGTGGTTTGTGCACATGGAACCGCTGGCGAAACCCGCCATCGAATGCGTGAAGGACGGCAGCGTGAAGCTGATCCCCGACCGCATGGAAAAGATTTATTATAACTGGATGGAAAACATCAAAGACTGGTGTATTTCCCGCCAGCTCTGGTGGGGCCACCGGATTCCGGCCTGGTATTGCAGCGACTGCGGCGAAACCGTGGTGGCACGGGAAACGCCGGATGTTTGCCCCAAGTGCGGCGGCCATCATCTGGAACAGGACCCGGATACGCTGGATACCTGGTTCAGCTCGGCTTTGTGGCCGTTCTCCACGCTGGGATGGCCCGACGAAACGCCGGAACTCAAATATTTCTATCCCACCGACACGCTGGTCACCGGGTATGACATTATCTTCTTCTGGGTGGCGCGTATGATCTTCAGCGGCCTGGAACACATGAAGGAACCGCCCTTTAAGACGGTGCTGTTCCACGGCCTGGTGCGGGACGCCCAGGGGCGGAAAATGAGTAAATCCCTGGGTAACGGCATCGACCCGCTGCAGGTGATCGACGAATACGGCGCGGATGCGCTGCGCTTTACGCTGGTGACGGGTAATAGCCCCGGAAACGACATGCGTTTCTCCACGGAAAAAGTGAGCGCCAGCCGCAATTTTGCCAACAAGATTTGGAACGCGGCCCGGTTTATCCACATGAATGTGGACGATTATGCCGTAGAAAATAAACTGCCCACCCTGAAAACGGCGGAAGACAAGTGGATTGTCAGCGCCTATAACCGTGTGGTGCGGGAAGTGACCGACAACCTGGAAAAATTCGAACTGGGTGTGGCGGTTTCGAAGCTGTACGACTTCTTGTGGGACAGCTTCTGCGACTGGTATATTGAAATTGCGAAAATCCGCATGAATGGCGACGATAAAGAAAGCGCCCAGGCCGCCCGTCAGGTGCTGGTGTGGGTGATGAGCCGCACTTTGCAGCTGCTGCATCCGTTCATGCCGTATATTACGGAAGAAATTTGGCAGAGCCTGCCCCACGAAGGCGAATCCATCATGGTATCGTCGTGGCCGGTGTATGACGAATCTCTGTCCTTCCCCGAAGCGGAAGAAGAACTTCTCGGCCTTGTGGAAGTCATCCGCGGCGTGCGGAACCGCCGGGCCGAAATGAATGTGCCCATGGGCCGCAAAGCACAGCTGTTCATTGCCACCGATACCCCGTCGATGTTCGAAGACGGCAAGGCTATTTTGCAAAAGCTGGGCTATGCCGACAAAGTCACCGTGGGCGACCAGTTTGATGTGCCCGGCGCTGTGAGCATTGTGACAAACCGCGCCAAGGTGTATATCCCCATGGATGAACTCGTTGACAAAGAAGCGGAAAGAAAGCGCCTGCAAAAGGAACTGGATTCCGCGCAGAAACAGCTTGACACCGTCAACGCCAAGCTGCAGAATGAAAAATTCATGAGCCGTGCGCCCCAGAACGTTGTCGAAGGGGTGCGCCAGAACGGCGAAAAGCTGCAGGCCCGCATCCGTCTGCTGACGGAAGAAATGGCGGCGCTGCAATAAAAGCCGTATTGCGTGTGTGACCGAATAAGCAGGCCGGGTCCTATCAAAGCGGGCCCGGCCTGTTTCTTTCGGATAAAGGAGGAAAAAGAAGATGACCTATCAGCAGGCCGTAGCCCGGGTGGACAGCCGGCTGCGCTTTGGGATTAAGGCGGGGCTTGATAATATCACGGCTCTGTTGCACAAGCTGGGGGACCCCCACAAAAAATTGCGGGTGGTGCATGTGGCCGGTACCAACGGCAAGGGAACGACCTGCACGCTGTTAGCCTTCGTGCTGCATAAAGCCGGGTACCGCACCGGGCTGTTCACGTCGCCCTATGTGATCGATTTTCGGGAACGGTTTATCGTAAACGGCACGATGATCGAACCGGAAGGCGTCATACAGCTGGTAAAAAAAGTGGAGCCCGCCGTGCTGGAGCTGGAACAGGAAGGCGTGTACGTGACGGAATTTGAAATGATTACCGCCATGGGCTTTTTGTGGTTTTATGAGCAGCAGTGCGATATCGTGGTGCTGGAAGTGGGCCTTGGCGGCCGGTTCGATGCGACCAATGTAATCGCGTGCCCCGAAGCGGCGGTGGTCGCTTCCATTTCCCTTGACCACACGGCGATTTTAGGGGATACGGTGGAACAGATCGCCTTCGAAAAAGCGGGCATTTTTAAACCCGGCACGACGGCGGTGCTGTACCCGAAAGAACCAGAGGGTGCGCAAACGGTGCTGGAAAACGCCTGTCGGGAAAAGGGTATCCCCTGTGTGACGGCCCGGGAACAGGATGTAACCGTACAAGATACGGATATCAGCGGTACGCGCCTGCTTTGGAAAGGGCAGGTACCGCTTTCCATGGCATTTATTGGGGAACACCAGCGGTTAAATGCCGCGACGGTATTAGCGACCATCGAGGTGCTGCGGGAAAAAGGCTGGCGTTTGCCGGATGAAAGCGTGCAAAAGGGCTTTGCGGCCGCCCATATCCCGGCCCGCATGGAATATATCGAAGGACATCCGCCGGTGCTCCTCGACGGCGGGCACAACCCCGGGTGCGCTAAAGCGCTGCGGCAAGTGCTGGAAACGTACCTGCCCGGCCGGACGCTGACGGCAATTATTGGCATGATGGCCGATAAAGACAGCGAAACGGCGTTATCGGAAGTGGCGCCGCTGTTTGCCCATGTGGTCACCGTGCAGCCGCAAAATCCCCGGTCCCTGCCGGCCGAAGACCTGGCGGAAAAGGCCGGGCACTACTGTTCTGACTGCAAAGCGGCCGAAAGCGTAGAGGAAGCGCTCTCGATGGCGCGCACCCTGTGCGGCGCAGACGGCATTTTGGTCGTGTGCGGTTCGTTTTACCTGGCATCAGAAGTACGCCCCTTTTTGCTGCCCGATGAAAAAAAGGCAGCGTGACCCTCAAAATTTTCCATATTTTGCA
>CAJKJS010000211.1 GCA_905200265.1 uncultured Oscillospiraceae bacterium | reverse complement strand
TCCGCTTGTAATCTTCCAGTACTCGTGTCAAATCTTGCTCTTCCTGTGAAGAAACGGAACGATCCAGCAGCGTTTTTTCTTCTAGGCCGCTATACAGTTCTGCGGCTTCCGGCTGCTCATCAGCGAAACCGCTTGTTTCTTCCTCTTTCTGCGTTTCTTCTTCCTTATCGGATTCCTCTTCGGTTTCTTTTACTTCGAGTAACCAAGAAAGAGCAAACAGCGATTGCGCTAACGTGAGCAAATGGAACATCACCGGCAGCGATGACGTGCGATCCCCCACGCCAAAATCCGAGAGCAGCGCCATAACAGAAGCCGTCAATCCCACAGTTGCTGCGCCCACTGCCCACATACGGGCCCGGCGCAGGTATACACCGTTTTCAAAGGTATAACACCGCCCATGGTAAAAGAAAAACAGCAGCATCACACACGACGGCACTAAATCCACAAAATTGCAAGTATGACCCGCCGTCGCGGAAAATTCTACAAACACCTGTAAAAGGAGCACACATAAAAACAGCGGGCTTCCCAAATAAAGGAGAGGTTGCGAACAAGAAAACCCTTCATTGACAAGCTGCGGTCCGTACAGCATCGCACAACAAATTCCTGCTGCAATTGCTAAAATCGCTGCACCAAAAGCGGGGAGCAGCTGGCTGACGGTACCATGCTGAATCATGTCCCATTGTCCCCAGACACAGCCAAACAAAGCAGCCGCCAATAAAAGCCCCGTCGCACCTACCGCTGGATAGCGTCCCCCCACCGGATATCCACAGGTGCTGGGAAATTTTCCGGCTGAAACGTACCGGGCCACAATCATCAAAACCACCGTCACACCGGTGACAATCAGAAGACCATATGGCAAGAGGGTTTGCCCTAAAGCCATCAGAACCCCCAGCACCACAATCAGGCCGCCCCATATCAGTTTTCGTTTCATGGTTTAGCCCCTTTCGTGCTCTTGGTGGCGAGCGTTAATGGGTACATATTCGGCCGGAGCCACCACCGAACGGTAAGCCGGCCGCATAATCCGACCACCGGTGAGCATTTCTTCCATGCGGTGCGCACACCAACCGGCAATACGGGATACCGCAAACATCGGCGTAAACAGATCCGAAGGAATCCCCAGCATTTGATAGACCAACCCGGAATAGAAGTCCACATTGGCCGAAACAATTTTTGCATCGCCTTTGGTACGATAAAATACTTCGGGCGCTAGTTTTTCCACCCGCTGGAATAGACGGAACTTGGGTTCCATTTCCGTTCCCTGGGCCAAAGCATACGCTTTCTGCTTCAAAATCGTGGCTCGAGGATCGCTGAGGGTATACACAGCGTGCCCAATTCCATAAATCAGCCCACTGTGATCGCCCACTTCCCGGCGCACAATCCGCTCTAAGTACGATGCCACTTCATCATCGCTTTCCCAATTGGAAACGTGAGCCATCAGGTCATCCATCATCATCATGACGCGGTGATTGGCGCCACCGTGACGGGGCCCTTTCAGCGATCCAATAGCCCCGGCCATGGCCGAGTAGATATCGGTACCCGAGGAACTGAGTACTCTTGCTGCAAAGGTAGAGTTGTTACCGCCGCCATGTTCCGCGTGAATCATCATGCACAAATCCAGCAGTTTAGCCTCTTCATCGGTAAACTGACGGTCGGGACGCAAAGCGTTAAGAATCGATTCGGCCGTATGGTGATTCGGGTCCATGGGATGGAGGAACATACTCTGCCGGTCATAATGGCGGCGTTTAGTCTGGTACGCATACGTCATAATCGTGGGCAATTGAGCCACCAGCTGAATCGACTGACGCATGTTGTTTTCCAGGGACGGGTCATCGGGGTTGTCGTCATACGAATATAGGGCCAGCACGCCACGCCCTAACTTATTCATGATATTGCGCGAAGGCGCTTTCATAATCATGTCTTCCACAAAGTATTCCGGCAATTCCCGGTTTTCATACAGCAACCGGCAAAAACCATCCAGCTGTTCCCGGGTAGGAAGCCGGCCAAACAGAAGCAGCCATACCACTTCTTCAAACCCAAAGCGATTTTCCTGGATACATCCGTTTACAATGTCATTGATATCGTAACCCCGGTATGTAAGCCGGCCTTCATCGGGGATTTTTTCCCCATCGTCGATCAAATAGCCGTGCACATTGCAGATACGCGTTAAACCGGCCATAACACCGGTACCATCGGCATTGCGCAGTCCCCTTTTTACCCGGTACCGTTTGTACATTTCGGGCTCTATTTGGTTATTGGCCCGATATTCCCGGCATAAACTCTGCATAGTGGGGTTGTCTTTATAATCACGAATCATGGCGGATATCCCCTTCCTTACACATAATACTTTCAGACTGCCGCGCGCAGCGCTGCCCGGCTTTTTCATCCCCATTCTGCCGGGAATTTTATTGTACTCCCCCTATTGGGCAGTGTCAATGCTTCGCCCTTTTCTTTCTGTTTTTTTGCATTTTGAATCTCTGATTCTTTCATTTTTGTGAAAAAAGAAAAGGGATTTCCCCACAAAACCAAATCGCTGTGCATAACAGATTTGCAAAAATTGTATAGCTTCCCACAAAGGAGGAATTTTCGTTATGGCATTTTCTCTGCATCGTCCCCTGCGCCCAGCGCTTCTTCTTGGGCTTTTTCTGCTGGGTATTTTCTTCACCTTTTGGCTGCTGGTTTCGGGAAATTCTATCCCGGCTCCTTCTTCACAGAAAGAAAACTCCGGCCTTTCCGCCGGTGAGGAAGACTCTTTTCGTATTCTGGACCAAGCAACGGGTGACATTTTGACAGTTCCAGATAGGGAGTTCCTAACAGGAGGGCTTATTTGCGAAATGGCCCTGTCCTGCGAAGAAGAAGCCCTGAAAGCACAGGTCGTTGCCTGCTATACATACTATGGCCGTCTGCGGGAAAAACGCCGGGCATCGGGTGATGGAGAACCGGATTTTTCCTGTAACACGGAAGAATTTCTCACCTATACCACACAGGAAAAACGCCGGGAACGGTGGGGCGATTCTTTTTCCGAATATGAGGCAAAAGCATCCGCCATTGTCGACGCCGTATACGGCCAGGAATTACTAACTCCGGAAGGGGAGAAGGTATGTGCCTGCTTTTTCGCCATTTCATCTGGACAGACGGATAATGCCACGGATATTTGGGGTGGAGAAGAAGATTGTTTGCAGGCCGTCGCCAGCCCCGGGGATCTATACGCCCCCGGTTACATGACCACTGTCTCCTTTTCTTCTGATCAACTTTATAAGGCGCTGCAAAAAGCCTTTCCCAAAGCGAAACTTTCGGCGGATTCCCCCATTTCCGCCATTACCATTACGTCGCGTTCCGCTGCCGGTACCATTTTGCAGGCTGATGTAGGGGGCGTATCCTGCACGGGCAGTGAATTGCGCATGGCACTCTCCCTACGGTCGGCCAATTTCACATGGACCACGGCCCAGCAAGACGATACCACTTTTACCGTACGGGGATGGGGTCACAATGTAGGCATGAGTCAGGAGGGCGCTTGTGCTCTGGCTCGTTGCGGACTAAGTTATCAGGAAATTTTGTCCTGGTATTACCCCGGCAGTCAATTGGTATAAAAAACCTCCGCCTTTTATGAG
>CAJKJS010000210.1 GCA_905200265.1 uncultured Oscillospiraceae bacterium | reverse complement strand
CTTTTTACTCCGTTTTCCTTTTCGGGGCCTTTTTTTTCTGCTATAATAAACCGGTAGCTTTTGCAGGGACGGCCGCTGTGTATGGTGGCGTCCCGTCTGGTTTTATGACATGGAAAGGCAAGGGAGAGAAAATATGGGCGGTTTTTTTGGTGTAGCATCGAAGGAAGATTGCGTATTTGATCTGTTTTTCGGAGTGGACTACCATTCCCATCTGGGCACCCGGCGCGCCGGGCTGGCCGTGTACGACGAAAAGAACGGGTTTGACAAGGCCATTCACAACATTGAAAATGCGCCGTTCCGTACGAAATTCACCAGCGAATCTCACAGTATGCACGGTTCGCTGGGCATTGGGTGCATTTCGGACTTTGAAGCTCAGCCGATTTTGGTGCGGTCGCACCACGGTACGTTTGCCGTGACCACCGTGGGCAAAATTAACAACATGAAAGAAATCGTGGACGAAATCATCGCGAAAGGTACCCACTTTTTCGAAATGCAAAATGGTGAAGTGAACCCCACGGAACTGGTGGCCGCCATGATCAACCAGAAAGATAACTTCATTGAGGGCATCCGCTATGCCCAGGAGCGCATTGAAGGCTCCATCAGTATGCTGATCCTGACCCCCCGGGGCGTGTACGCGGCTCGGGACAAGCTGGGCCGCACGCCCATTGTGCTGGGGCAGAAGGAGGAAGGCTACTGCGCCAGCTTTGAAAGCTTTGCCTATCTGAATTTGGGATACCGCGATCTGCGGGAACTGGGGCCCGGGGAAATTGTGGTCATGACCCCCGACGGGGTGAAGACCCTGGCGGCGCCGGGCACGAAAAAGAAGATCTGCACGTTCTTGTGGGTGTATTATGGGTATCCGTCGTCTACCTATGAAGGGGTGAACGTGGAAGCCATGCGGTACCGCTGTGGCCAGCTGCTGGCCCGCCGGGACGACGCCAAACCCGACACCGTGGCCGGCGTACCGGATTCCGGCATTGCTCACGCCGTGGGGTACGCCAATGAATCGGGCATCCCGTTTTCCCGTCCGTTCGTTAAATACACCCCCACGTGGCCCCGCTCGTTTATGCCTACTCACCAGAGCCGCCGGAATCTGATCGCCAAAATGAAGCTGATCCCGGTACATGAACTGATTAACAACAAGAGTCTGCTGCTTATCGACGACTCCATTGTCCGTGGCACCCAGATGCGGGAAACCACCGAATTTTTGTATGAAAGCGGCGCGAAAGAAGTGCACATCCGCCCGGCCTGTCCGCCGCTGCTGTTTGGGTGCAAGTACCTGAACTTCTCCCGGTCCGGTTCAGAACTGGAACTGATCGCCCGGCGGGTGATCAACGAACTGGAAGGCTGTGAAGCGGACGAAGAAACCGTGCGCAGCTACGCCGACCCTGACAGCGAAAAATACCAAAAGATGGTCGACGGCATCTGTGAAAAGCTGCACTTTACCTCCCTGCGGTTCCACCGGCTGGACGACATGATCGAAGCTGTGGGCCTGCCCAAAGAAGACCTGTGCACCTATTGCTGGGACGGCCAGGAATAAGAAAACGAAAAACACCGGCCCTGTCGCTACGTGAGCAGCAGGGCCGGTGCCTGTATGTAGGAAAGTGCGTATGAGCTGATAAAAGCGCTTAAATCGCCGTCCAGCCGCCGTCAATGGATAACAGCTGTCCAGTGGTGTAGGTAGAAGCATCGGAAGCAAAATACAGCACCGCGCCGTCCAATTCGCCGTCACGGCCGGGACGTCCCATGGGGCAGCGAGCCGCAATCACTTTCAGGAAATCTTCGTCGCCGATCACGCCGCCGGTCATTTCCGAGGGGAAGTAGGCAGGGCCAATGGCATTGACGGTGATGCCGTATTTGGCCCATTCCACGGCCAGCTGTTTCGTCATCATTTCAAGCCCGCCTTTGGTGGTGGCATAAGCCGACAGCGGCAGTTCCATCATGCCCACGGTGGAGTGGATGGAACCGGTCATGATGATTTTGCCATAGCCGCGGGCGATCATGCCTTTCGCCACTTCACGGGAGAAGTAGTAGGGCGCAAACAGGTTCACCTTCATCATGGTGGTCCAAATTTCGTCGGACTGGTTTTCGGCTTTATCAAACAGCCCCAGGCCTGCGTTGTTGCACAGAATATCGATTTTGCCAAAGTACGCTTCCACGTCTTTGACAGTTTCTTTGATCTGTTCCACGTCGGACACGTCGCACTTGTGCACATAGCAGCGCACGCCCAGTGCTTCGACTTCCTTTTTCACTTCCATGAGCTTTTCTTCCCGGCGGGCCACAATGGCCACATCGGCTCCGGCCCCGGCCAGCGCTTTGGCCATTTGAACCCCCAGCCCGGAGGAAGCCCCGGTAATTAGGGCGACTTTGCCCGTCAGATCAAACAGATTGTTCATTGTAATGATAACTCCTTTCGTATGAAAAAACTCCCCATTTTAGCCCGTTTTTGTAGGCTATGCCCTCATTGTAGCACGAGATAGGAGGGGTGTCCAGTTGCGAAAAGGGGGATGTGTCAACATCATAACAAAAAGGAGGCAGGACGCTGTGAAAAAAAGAGAACCTACTAGGGAAAAGCTATTGCACGCCATGGAAGAAGCGTTGAAGGAAAAACCGTACGACGCCATTACCGTGGGAGAACTGGCGGGGTGGTGCGGCATTTCCCGCCAGGGGTTTTACCGGCACTTTCCCCACAAGGAAGCGCTGTGCGCGGCGCTATCCCAGCGGTATGTATATAGCGGCCTGACACCGGGAGGCGCGTTTACATGGGATGAACTAATTGGCCATTTTTTGCAGGAGCAGGTGCGCCACCGGGCCTTTTACATGGCCACCGCCCGAGCGGAAAACCGCCGCATGCTGTACCGCATTTTCTTTTCGTCTACCTGGCCGCTGTATGAAAACATGATTGTGTACCGCCAGGGTGAGCCCATGCGGGAAGACCAGTGGTTTTTATTGCAAAGCTATTGTCGGGGCGGCATTGATTTGCTAACCCAGTGGGTGCTGGGGGGCATGAAGCGGCCAGCCTTGGAACTGCGGGACCTGTTTGCCCGAGCCATGCCGCCGGAAATCGAAAAGCTTTTGCGCGGGGAGAAGTTCCCTAAAAGTGTGATCCCGCCGTTTCGGGATATGTTGCCAGTGGGGGAAGACCCCGGTTTTTTACCGGAGGGGGCCTACATAGAGGAAGATCATTTTTAAAAGTACATACATGGCAAAAAGCGGTTCAGTTCCTTTTGGTCGGTGCGCCCCACCAGGTAATCCAGTGATACATGATATACATCGGCAATGCGCCGTAAAACATCCAATTTGGGTTCCCGGGTCATGAGTTCGTAATTTTGGTACGTCTTTTCGGTGATATCGCAGTAAATGGCCACTTCCCGCTGGGTAAGGCCCTGTTCCATACGGCACTGCTTTAACCGTTTTGCCAAAATCTCCGTCACGCCCGTTCACCTGCCTTTTCCTTGACATATTCAGTATAAAAAGATGAAATCGACAATATACCAACAATTGTTGGTGTTCAAAGGAGAGGTGAACGTAACGGCTGAAATTTGCTATTCGTGTTGGAACCGAATCAAAGGAAAATACGATCCGCCTAAAAAATATAAGATGTCAAGGGAT
>CAJKJS010000209.1 GCA_905200265.1 uncultured Oscillospiraceae bacterium | reverse complement strand
GTTGTGCCAGGGGCATTTTTGCAGAATGTTCCGGCAGTATACCCTAAAGACCCCGGTGCAGTATATCAATACGGTGCGACTGGATGCAGCGGCCCAGCTGCTGCGCACGACAGACCGAAAGGTGCTGGATATTGCGCTGGATTCGGGATTTAATTCGGTCAGTTATTTTACGGGGGTATTTCGTGATTATGTGGGAGTAACGCCTACGGTGTACCGAAAGCAGATGCAGCAAAAAGAAGAAGGGAGCAATTGACACCGCCTGTGGGATGCCGTATAATAAGAACACATAGTTGGCAAACTCTGCTTTCGCCAGGAAGGCGGAGCGCGGAACCGGAGAATCGGGGGAAGGTTTGCCAAAAACGGAGACCGAAAAAAAGGAGGAACCTTTCTTATGAACATGCGGAAAATGGGCAATACGGGGATCGAACTGTCGGCGCTGGGTTTTGGCTGCATGCGGCTGCCTACCCTGGAAAATGGGGCCATTGACGAAAAAGAGGCGATTCGAATCATTCGTGACGCTATCGATAACGGCCTGAATTATGTGGATACGGCGTATTACTACCACGATCAGCAAAGCGAAGTGCTGGTAGGTAAGGCGCTGCAGGATGGATACCGTGAAAAAGTATATCTGGCCACGAAACAGCCGGAATATAATATTGAAAAGGAAGAAGATTTTGACAACTTCCTGAACACCCAGCTGGAACGGTTGCAGACCGACCACATTGACTTTTATCTGCTGCATGCGCTGAACCGCCGTACCTGGGATGAAAAAGTTGTACCCTTCCATGTGCTGGACAAGATGAAAAAAGCCAAGGAAGATGGCCGTGTGCGTCATCTGGGATTTTCGTTCCACGATGATTTTGATACCTTTAAGATGATTGTCGATAGTTTTGATGGCTGGGAATTCTGCCAGATACAGATGAACTACATCGATATTGAAAATCAGGCAACCCTCAAAGGGCTGGAATATGCGGCTCAGAAGGGACTGGGCGTTGTGATTATGGAACCGTTGCTGGGCGGCAAACTGGCGAACCTTTCGCCCCAGGTGAAAGAAAAGCTCGACCCCGCCAAAACGCCGGTGGAATGGGCCCTGGACTTTTTGTGGAACCGTCCGGAAGTGTCGGTGATCCTCAGTGGTATGGGCAGCGAACAGATGGTCAAAGACAATATGACGTATGCAAGCCGTTCCCATGTGGGCATGCTGTCGGAGAAAGACATTGACATGCTCATGCAGGCCCGCGCCGAATATCAGACCCGTGCGCTGGTGCCCTGCACTGGGTGTGCCTACTGCATGCCGTGTCCGTTTGGTATTGATATCCCCGGTATGTACGAAGTTTATAATCAGACGGTGAACCGTTCCCGGGAAGACTCCCTGGCGGCGTATGAAGCGCTGAGCGTGAAAGCCGATGCATGTAAGAAGTGCCGCCGCTGCGAAAAGGCATGTCCGCAGCAGATTTCGCCGCTTCAGACCATGCCGGAAATCGATGCCTATTTTGCTAAATTGCGCGAAGAACTGAAAAAATAAGCATGTGTGAAACATGAAAAAGAGCCTTCCGTTAAGAAAACGGAAGGCTCTTTGCTGTTTTGACTAGATCGCTTCACAGAAAAAACAGGGGAGGGTCATAAAAAATTCATGACTTTCCCATGGCTTTGCCGTATAATAAAGAGCAGAATATGCCCCATAGTGGGAGGAAAGAGGAGGCTTACTCATGTCAGCCGGAAAAATTCTGGTCGTAGATGATGACAAAAACATTTGTGAACTTCTGCGGCTTTACATTGAAAAAGAAGACTTTACGGTAGAACTTGCCTATGATGGACGCCATGCGCTGGAACTGTTTGGAAGTTTTTCGCCGGATCTGGTGTTGCTGGATATCATGCTGCCGGAACTGGATGGCTGGCAGGTATGCCGGGAAATCCGTAAACACTCCCAGTGCCCGATTATCATGCTCACCGCTAAAGGCGAAGTGTTTGATAAAGTGCTGGGGTTGGAACTGGGGGCCGATGACTATGTCGTCAAGCCCTTTGAAACCAAAGAAGTGATTGCCCGGATTAAGGCGGTATTGCGCCGTACCGGTAACCACAACGACAGCGAAGTAAAAAAAGTGGAATATGATAAGCTGTCGATCAACCTTACGAACTATGAACTGCGCGTCAATGGGCACCAGGTGGATACACCTCCAAAAGAAATGGAGCTGATTTATCACCTGGCCAGCAATCCCAACCGAGTCTTTACCCGGGACCAGCTGCTGGACGAAGTGTGGGGCTTTGACTATTACGGTGACAGCCGTACGGTGGACGTACACGTCAAACGCCTAAGAGAAAAACTCGAAGGGGTGGCCGACCAGTGGGCCCTGAAAACGGTGTGGGGCGTTGGTTATAAATTCGAAGTGAAGCAAGAATGAAAGGGAAGGGAAGATTCCGGCCTATCCGCCGGCAGGAAACACTGTTCCGCAAATATTTGTCTATTTCGCTGGCTATTGTGCTGGCCAGCTTTTTTTTGCTCGGCACGGTGATGCTGGTGTTTGTTTCGTCATTCTGGCAGAATGAAAAAAGCGTGCTTTTGCAGACCAATGCGAAAAATATCGCGGAGTTGATGGAAAACCGGGATGATGTATTGGGCGCCAGCAATGAAACAACCGGGTTGCAGATGCTTACCGAAACATTCGCTGCCAATATTGAAGCTGATATTTTTGTAACGGACGTGAGCGGTACGTGCCTAGCCGGAGCGTATGAAAGCAGCGGCTTAACGGAAAGCTTTACAGTGGAACCGTGGATCATGAACAGCGTGCTGAAAAACGGGGAATACCGGGGCAACGGAACGCTGTCGGGCGTATACAAAGAAAATTACATGATTATCGGTTGCGCGGTAGAACGGGACGGCCGAGTGACGGGGGCTGTGTTTGCTACCGCTTCTTTGGCGGCGCTGAATAGCTACCGGGTGGAAATTTTGCGCATGTTCCTGTGGGCAGCCATTGCGGCTTTCGCGATTGCCTTTTTTGCGGCCTGGGGCTTTTCGTTCCGTATGGTGCAGCCATTGCGCAAAATGGCGGCAGCGGCTCGCAGCTTTGGGGAAGGAGACTTTTCCGTGCGAGTGGATGAAAGCAGCCAGGACGAAATCGGCGAACTGGCGGTGGCATTTAATGCGATGGCTACGTCGTTGGCTGACAGTGAATGTGCGAACCGCAGTTTTATTGCCAATGTCAGCCACGAACTGAAAACGCCCATGACGACCATTTCCGGTTTTATTGACGGGATTTTGGATGGAACCATTCCGCCGGATCAGGAAAAGAAATATCTGCGTATTGTGTCCAGCGAAACAAAACGGCTTTCGCGCCTGGTGCGCACCATGCTGGATTTGTCGCGGATTGATAACGGTGAATTGCACTTGCGAATGCGCCGGTTCGATTTGACCAATACCATGTTAAATGCGCTGCTTTCGTTTGAACAGCGTATAGAAGAAAAGAATTTGCAGATTTTGGGACTGGAAAACGCCGAAAGCCTGTATGTAGATGGCGACCCGGATATGATTCACCAGGTGCTATATAATCTGATTGAAAACGCGGTGAAATTTACACCGGATGGCGGATATATCGCGCTGAAAATGGAAAAGCAGCCTGGGAAAACGTATATGGCCATTCGCAACAGC
>CAJKJS010000208.1 GCA_905200265.1 uncultured Oscillospiraceae bacterium | reverse complement strand
GACGGCCTCTTTCCCACCGGCGGAGGCCGTAATTTCGGCCACGCCTCCGGATTGCGCCTGGATTTTTCCCTCTTCGCTCACAATAACCACATCGGGATCAGATGATGTGAATGTTACCGTAGACTGGGTGGCATTATCGGGCATAACGGTAGCCGTAAGGGTTTGTTCTCCAAACGTATCCAGAAAAATTTCATCCTGCGAGAGTGTGATCGATTCCACCGGAATTTCGATAGTCACATGGCACGACTGCTGTAAAGCACCGCAGGTGGCAGTGACAACAGCCTCCCCTTGGGCTAACGCCCGCAGAGTACCATCTTCGTCAACCTGTAACACCGCGGCATTATCTACCCAGTACGACACTTCGTCAGTGGTATCCACCGGCGATACCGACGCCGTCAGCCGCGTTTCTTCTCCTGGCGCCAGCGTAAGCTCGCTATCGGACAACGTGAGTGTTTGCGCGCTGACAACCACCTGTACAGTACAAGTCGCTGAACAATCCCCACTGGTGGCGGTAACTTCCACCGTCCCCGGTGTAAGCGCCATAATTTGTCCGGATTCATCCACTGTAAGGATTTTATCATTATCACTTTGGTACTGTACCGTTGGATCCGTAGCGTTTTCGGGCAAGATCTCTACTTTCAGCTCTGCGGATTCTCCACGCTCCAGCACCAAATCACCGGACGAGAAGTGCACTTCTTGCACCGGCACCGGCCGCGTCAAAGCAAAAATCCACACACCCACAAACATCAGTGCCAAAACGACCGCCGTAATCCCCACAACCCAAACCACCCGGTTCTTTTTAGGGGTGGGCGGAGCCGATGGAGTTTTGGGAACTTCCTGTGGAGGCGGCGAAACGACCGTAGAAGGCTGTGGCGGCGGTTCCATACCGGTAAGCTGGCTATAGTCCGTATAGGCCATAGTAGCCTGGGCAAACACGTCCAGTTCCCGGGCGGGCACCTCTTCCAGTGCTTTGCGCATCTCTTCCGGGCTTTGGTACCGGTCCTGAGCCAAAACGGCACAGGCTTTCAATACCACCCGGCTTAAATGTTTACCGGCATGGCATGGCGGCGGCAAGGTTTCTCCCGATAAACGGCGCCGGGCCGCTTTTTCATTGTCACCATATTCCATCTTTTCGGGATACGGCGGCATAAACGGCATACGCCCGTCGTTTAAAAAGCGGTACAGCACCAATCCAAGGGAATATCCATCCACCGTGGGGCCATATTCTTCCCCGCGATATACTTCCGGCGCCATATAAGAAAATGTTCCCCGCACCGAAAAGCCCTGGGAGGTACGTTCAGCCTGCCGGGCTACGCCAAAATCGCCCAGTTTGAAATCGCCGTTTTCCGTAACAAAAATATTTTCGGGTTTGATATCCCGGTGAATGATGGCATGGCGGCGGCATAGTTCCAGTGCCCGGCACATGTCACACCCCAATTTGACCACATCCCGCTGCGTGAGCACATGCCGGCGGGTATAGGTGAGCAGTGGGGTGAGCAATTCCATGCGAATTTGAATATCGGCGCCAATCCCATCTTCGTGGGGAATTACCGCATGGTCTTCATAACTGACAATATGACTTTGCCCCTTCAGACGGCTCATCATGCTGATTTCCCTGGCCATATCCTGCACAAACTGGCTGTAATAGGAGCGAATTTCATCTTCGCTCATGCCACTTGCCCGCAAACTTTCTACATCCTGTTCGTTGCGGGGCAGGGAAATAATTTTCATGGCGGCGCGGTACGTCACTCCAAATTCTTCCCGTGCAATTTCATAAACATGGCCAAAGCTGCCTTCTCCAATTTCGCGCACCATATGCCAGTTCGCAAAATAGAGCTTTTCTTCTGCCATGGTCTTCTCTCCTTCTTTATTGAGAATTCGTTCTTATGATACCGAAAAACCGGGGAAGTTGTCAAGGATTCCCGTACTATGCGCCTTTTTCCCGGTTACTCGCCAAAGACTTCCGCCGCTTTGGCCATCATCTTGCGAATCGGCAGTTGATATGGGCAGCGGGTCTCGCACACGCCGCAGCCTATGCAGGCCCCGGCCTTCACGTCCAGAGACTTGTACCGTTCCCGGGCCCAATCCACCAGCCCATAACGGGTGAGGTACCCTTCAAACAAAAATACATTGGGGATGCTGATTCCCTTGGTACACGGCGCGCAGTAGTTGCACCGCCGACAGAAGTTCTGCCCCAGATCCTGGCGAATCTTTTCAATTCTTTCGCATTCTGCTTCCGTTAGCGGCGACGGGTCCAGTAAAGCTGTGGCATTTCGTTCCACTTCTTCTTTACAGTACATGCCGGGGATGACCACCGTTACATCGGGGTTCTGACTCAAAAAGCGCAGCGCCAGCACGGCACGATCTTCGGTTTCGCCGGGTACTTTCGTTAGTGCACCGCCGGCCAGTGGTTTCATGGCGATAAAACCGATATTCTGTTCGTGGCAACGGTGAATGAGCTCTTCCCCCTGGGTTTCCACCAGATTATAGGGAAACATGATGGTTTCCACCCACGGCAGAGACAGTGCTTTTTCGAATACTTCCAAACTGTGGGCTGTCAGACCAATGTGTCCAATTTTCCCCTCTTTTTTGGCTTTCTGCAGGGCTTCCAGTGCGCCGCCAGGGGCTGTCACCACCGCTAAGTCGTCCATCGAAGGATTATGAACCTGATAAAGATCAATATACGACGTGCGTAAATTTCTCAGGCTGGTTTCAATATCGGCCGCCATGGCTGCCGCCGTTGTTTGTTTAGACTTTGTCGCCAAGACAAACTTGTCCCGCATACCTTCGATGGCACTGCCAATCCATTCTTCGCTGACCGTATAGGCCCGGGCCGTATCCAAATAATTCACGCCCTGCTCGACGAGCGCTTTGAACACTTCTTTTGCTTCCTCCTGGGTAACCCGCTGCAGCGGGATACCGCCAAACCCCATGTATGAAATTTGAAGCCCAGTTTTCCCCAGAATCACTTTTTTCATCGCTTTTGCTCCTTTCACAAGCTATTTATGACTAGAACGGCAAAGCGCCTGGCTTCCTAAAAAGGGGGAGCCGGGCGCCTTAGTAAGCAACCGTCGTGGGATTGCGTTTATTCTTTCGGTTCGTTGTAAGAATCGCTATATGGATCTTTTGGCGCCGAATTACCGTTATTTTGCGGCGGAGTATACGGCGTGCCAGCCTGGGGAGGATTGTAATACCCATTCTGAGGAGGCGTATACGGAGTACCGTTTTGAGGCGGGTTATAATACCCACTCTGAGGCGGAGTGTACGGAGCGCCGCCTTGAGGTGGATAGTACCCACCTTGGGGCGGATAATACCCACCCTGAGACGGAGTGTACGGAGCGCCGCCTTGAGGCGGATAGTACCCACCCTGGGGCGGATAGTTGCCATACGGCGGATAATACGTCGGCATCATGTAGCCTTCATCGCTATTGCGGCAGGCAAAAACCAGGAACGGACGCAAGAAACCAAGGAAAATGCTCAGCAGCAAATACCCCACAGCGCTGCCAGGACGGCACGACTGGAAGAGCTTATACAGCGTGATAAAATAAAACACCATGTATACAATTCCCACAATATACAAAATGGAAACGAACGGTACAACAGAACCAAAAATCAACAAGACCGCTTCTTCCGGGTTATTGGAGGCCTGGTACAACTGAGCATATAGCAC
>CAJKJS010000207.1 GCA_905200265.1 uncultured Oscillospiraceae bacterium | reverse complement strand
TGACGCAACCAAACACAAAAAAAGCTGTCTTTTCTTATTGGATGGCTTATGAGAGGAGACGTTTCCATGGAAGATGGTCAAATTATCGAACTATTTTGGCAACGAAACGAACAGGCCATCAGTGAAACCGATCAGAAATATGGCGCTTACTGCCGGCAAATTTCAAAAAACATTTTGGTAAATGATTCCGACAGTGAGGAAAACGTTAACGATACCTATCTGCATACGTGGCACTCCATTCCGCCCCAAAGGCCCGCTTGTTTATTAGCCTATTTGGGCCGAATCGCCCGGAATTTGGCTATTAACAAATATAAAGCTCTCAGAGCTCAAAAACGCGGCGGGAATTTCGCTTTATCGCTGGACGAACTGGATATTTGCACGCCATCCGGCCTGACGGTAGAAAGCGAACTGGATCGCCGCCGTTTAGGCCGCAGCCTAAATGCCTTTTTACATACTCAGCCGGGCGATGTACAAATTGTATTTGTACGTCGGTATTTTTTCTGCGATAGCATCGAAATAATAGCGAAGCGTTTTGGATACAGCCAAAGCAAAGTGAAATCCATGCTTTTGCGGACACGCCAACGACTGCGCATATACCTGGAAAAGGAGGGATACTATGAAAAATGAAATCTTTTTGCGGGCTATGGGTGATATTGACGATGACCTGATTGTAGCCGCTCAGCAGACGGCCCCAGCGAAACACGTTCCCCGGCGGTGCATCGGCGCTGTGGCTGCCTGCCTGTTGCTTCTATGTGGGATTTTCCTTTTTGGGCAGTTAAAGCCTCTGCCTGACGTATCGCTTTACGGGCAAACAATCCCATCGGGAGAACCGCTTCCCATAGCGGGGCCGGACACGGCTGCCCTGGAGCCCCACGGAAAGCAGATTCCTGATACCCTATCCATTCCGCTTACCATTACGGTCCAAGGGGTTATCACCGCCGAAACCGGGCCGGAGGATGGCATCCTGACCCGCTATGAACAGCAGGCACCGGTTGACACCGGCCACACCCTAACTCTCGATGGTTCCACTGACATTGTGTGGCAAATTGCCGAACCCGATCCGGATCATCGTTACCAGCTAACCCTCGATGGCGGGCGGCTTATTTTAACAGTCTATTGGGATACAGAAACCGGCACATGGTTTCTTACCAAATAAAAAAATTGACAATTGGAGGTTACCCCATGAAAAAAATCATTGCTCTTCTTTTGGCCGCTACGATGGCCCTGTCGGCTGCCGCATGCAGCGATTCGTCTACGGATTCGTCTACGGATGCATCGAAGAATTCCTCGTCGGAAAGCAGCACCGATAGCTCGTCCCAGGCCGAAGAAAGTGAAAGCGTATCCATTGCCGACGGTGTCGAACTGCTGACTACCGTGTGGGACAGCTATGACGAAGCGGACAAGTTCCCGGTGATGGGTGGCGATACAACCGAAGGAAATATGAACACCGAAGGCCCGGGCCAATATGGACTGGAAGATACGGCTGCCCTTGATTCCACCTTGGGATTCCCCGCCGCTGCCATCGACCAGATTGACAGTGCCGCATCGCTGATGCACATGATGAATGCCAACACGTTTACCTGTGGGGCTTATCATGTGACGGATGAGGCCGACATGGATAAGCTGGCTGATACGATCAAAGAAAACATTCTCAACCGCCAGTGGATGTGCGGATTCCCCGACCAGTTGATTATCGTGAAAGTTGACCGCTACCTGGTAGCCTTCTTTGGCGAAAAAGGCATCACCGATACCTTTAAAACAAAGCTGATGGCCGCTTATCCGTCCGCACAAATAGTCAGCGAAACACCCATTGCCTAACCGTAAAAGGGGACTTTTCGAGCCGTCATGTTATTTTCCAGTATTCCTTTTCTATTTTATTTTTTGCCGGCGGTTCTGCTGGTGTATTATATCGTCCCCCGGTGCCTGAAAAACACGGTGCTGCTGCTTTCCAGCCTGTTCTTTTACGGCTGGGGGGAACCCAGGTACCTGCTTTTTATGCTCATCTCCATCACCCAAGGGTATATGTTTGGCCGGCTCATTGAAAGATACCGGCCTCAAAAATGGGCGAAACTGTTTTTAACCGCTTCGGTACTGGTATGTTTGGGATTATTAGGGATATGCAAATACGCTGATTTCTTCCTGGAAAACTTCAACCGGGTTACAGGACTCTCTGTGCCGCTACTGAAAATCGCGTTGCCCATCGGCATCAGTTTTTATACGTTCCAAATTTTAAGCTACACGGTGGATGTGTACCGCGGCACGGTGAAAGCCCAGCATAACTTTATCAATCTGGCAATGTATATTGCGATGTTCCCGCAGCTAATCGCAGGACCCATTGTACGGTACGCCGATATTGAGCCGCAACTTGTTAATCGCCCGCACCGAGTGGATGATATCGCCCTGGGAGCCCGCCGGTTCCTGCTAGGGCTTGCGAAAAAGGTACTGCTGGCAAACACATTGGGAGAACTGACGGCCATTTTTAAGGCATCGGAGGAACCGTCGGTGCTCTTTGCATGGCTGTATGCCATCGCATTTATGCTGCACATTTACTTTGATTTTTCCGGATATAGCGACATGGCTATTGGGCTGGGGCACTTATTCGGCTTTACGTTCCCGGAAAACTTTTCGTACCCTTACCTGTCAGCCAGCATCACGGAGTTCTGGCGCCGGTGGCATATTTCTCTTGGCACCTGGTTTCGGGATTATGTGTATATTCCCTTAGGTGGTAGCCGGGTAACAAAACCCAGATGGCTCTTCAACCTTTTCGTGGTGTGGATGGCCACAGGGCTGTGGCACGGGGCCGCATGGACCTTTATTCTTTGGGGGTTGCTGTTTGCCGTGCTGCTCATGGTAGAAAAGTTGTGGCTTCTGCCGGTTTTTCAGAGAAAACGGGTATGGGGGCATATCTATGCCCTCTTCTTTGTGCTGATCGGGTTTGTGCTGTTCGATGCCGTGGATTTATCCGCCGCTTTTCAAACCTTACAAGGTATGTTTGGCGGTGCCGGATGGCCAGTTATCACCACCGAAACGCTCTATTACGCCCAAAACTATGGGGTGATTCTGCTGCTGGGCGTGATGGGGGCCACCCCTCTTTGCAAAAATCTGTATAGCAAACTGAACCAAAGCCGGTCGGGGGCTGCTATTCTGTGTGTACTGGAACCGGTCACGGTGACATCCTTACTGGTTTTATGCACTGCCTTTTTGGTGGACGGGTCGTTTAACCCGTTCCTCTATTTCCGTTTTTAAGGAGGGCCTGTGATGTTCATGATGAAAAAATGGAAAAATGCCCTCCTTATTGGGCTACCGGCGGCCTTTTTGGTTCTGTTTTCCCTTTGGGGTATGCTAACACCGGACCAGAGTATCTCCCAAAGCGAGCGGCGTCCTCTTGCTTCCTTCCCCACGCCCCAGTGGAAAACCGTGGAAAGCGGTAGCTTTATGGCGGATTTTGAGACCTATACCCTCGATCAATTCCCGCTACGGGATTCGTTCCGCGCCCTAAAGGCCATGACGGTGTTGCAATTGTTTCACCAAAAGGATAATAACGACTTATACGAAGCGCAGGGATTTTTGGCCAAGATAGAATACCCCTTTGACCGTTCATCCGTTACCTATGCGGCGGAGCGATTTCGGTTTATCTATGATACCTATCTGAAAGAAAGCGGAGCACAGGTGTA
>CAJKJS010000206.1 GCA_905200265.1 uncultured Oscillospiraceae bacterium | reverse complement strand
CACCGGCGGCATGGGAAAGACCGCGAAAGAATAAGCGTATGGAAAACGCCATAGACGGATAAATAAGAAAATAAGCTCCTGTTCCTTTTCTATCAAAAGGGACAGGAGCTTTTTTGTTTTGTTGACAAAAAAAGCAGGAGTGCTAAAATAAAACAAGAGTGTTTATAAATAAAGGGTGAAATGTATGAGACGAACCGTTCTTGGGTATATCCGTCCCTATGCCTGGCGTATGACAGGGGGGATTGTGGTAAAAATGAGCGCCGCTCTGGCGGAACTAGCCATCCCGTGGATTTTATCGTACATGATTGATACCGTCATTCCTACCCGGGACGTGCGCACAGTTGTGTTGTGGGGGAGCGTTATGATTGTGTGCTCCCTGGGCGTATGGGTGGGCAATATACTGGCAAACCGCATGGCTAATGCGGTGTCGCGGGATGTGGTGCGCACTCTGCGCCATGACTTGTTTGCCCGCATTTCGTATTTGAGCAGCTGCCAGGTGGACCGGTTCACGGTTTCTTCTTTGATTTCCCGTATGACATCCGATACCTATACGCTCCATCAGACCATTGGCATGGCCCAGCGTATGGGGGTACGGGCCCCGATTTTGTTGTTGGGTGGCATTGCGGTTACACTCACCCTTGACCCGGTACTGACTCTTGTCATGCTATGTACCTTGCCTGTAGGAGCGGCAGCGGCATTTGTTGTATCGCGCCGGGGAGTGCGGTTGTACCGGGGGGTTCAGCGCCGGGCTGACCATATGTTTACAGTAGTACGGGAAAATATTACCGGTGCCAGAGTGATTAAAGCCCTATCCAAAGAACCCTATGAAATTGATCGGTTTGATGGCACCAATAAAGATTTAACCCAAGCAGAATTTACCGCTTCCAAAACGATGGCAGTCATTGATCCCATTGTGACGATCACACTGAATTTAGGACTGGTGCTGGTCGTGATTGTAGGAGCCTTTCGTGTCAATGCGGGGATGACGGAAATTGGGAAAATCGTGGCCTTTTTAAATTACTTCACCATTATTCTGCAGTCACTGATGGCCATCACCCGTATTTTTACCAATGTATCCCGGGCTGTGGCATCCGGAGCTCGTGTAGAAGAAGTACTGAATACGGAGGAAGAACTGTACGAAAAAACCAGCCGGTACCAGGAACCAAAACATCAGGCGCCGGCCGTAGAATTTGACCATGTGGACTTTTCGTATGATACAGGCGGTTTTGGGCTGCATGATATCACTTTTACCGTTAAAAAAGGCGAAACGCTGGGGATTATCGGTGCGACCGGCAGCGGGAAAACCACCGTTGTGCAGGCTTTGCTGCGATTTTATGATGTGAAGAAAGGACAAGTACGCATAAACGGTATCGATGTAAAAGAGTACAGTAGCCGGGAACTACGCGACTTATTTGGGGTGGTGTTTCAGAACGATGTCTTGTTCCAGGATACCATCGCCGAAAATATTGATTTTGGGCGGGGGTTATCGGAAGAAGAACTATGGAAGGCTTGTTCCTGGGCCCAAGCGGATGAGTTTGTCCGGGAAGCCGGGGGATTATCGGCGCCGGTGGCTATCCAGGGGGCAAACCTTAGCGGAGGCCAGCGCCAGCGGCTGTTGCTGGCCCGGGCTTTGGCGGCTAAACCGGCTATTTTGCTGCTGGATGATTCATCCAGTGCCTTGGATTATCGCACCGATGCGGCCTTGCGCCGGGCCATACGGGAGAATTTGCCCGGTACCACCAAAATCATTGTGGCACAACGGATCAGTTCTGTGATGCATGCCGAACAGATTGCCGTATTGGAGAATGGAAAAATCGTAGCCTTGGGCCGGCATGAAGAGCTGTTACAAAATTGTCCGCTGTATCAGGCCATTAGCCGTTCACAGCTGGGGGGTGGCATGAATGGGTAAGATGAAAAAGACGGCAATTTTAGGAAGGCTGCTTCGCTATTTAATGGTCCACCGGGCGTACATGCTGGCGGCAATTTTCCTGACGTTGGCGGCCAATGGGTTAGCGCTGGTAGGACCGTATCTGTCGGGCTGCGCTATTGATGCTGTGGAGCCCGGCGCCGGAAAGGTGGATTTTCCCAAAGTGTTTCTATACTGTGGGCTGATGGCGATTTGCTACTTAGTTTCGGCCGGTATGACCTATCTGATTAATCGCATAATTATCAAAGTCAGCCGCCAGGTGGTCTTTCACATGCGCGCCCAAGTTTTTTCGAAAATTACCCAATTGCCCGTAGGGTATTTTGACACCCACCAGACCGGCGATATGCTCAGCCGCATTTCGTATGATATCGATACCATCAATACCTCACTTTCCACCGATATGGTGCAGATTTTTGCCAGTACGGCTACGGTAATCGGGTCGTTGACGATGATGCTGATGATTTCGCCCTTGCTTACGTTGGTTTTTGCTGTGACGGTGCCGCTGGCCATTTTTTTGACCAAAAAGATCACATCGTTTACCAGGCCACTATTTCGGGCTCGGTCGAAAAAACTGGGGGAATTAAACGGATTTGTAGAAGAACGCATTGGTGGGCAGAAAACGCTGAAAGCGTATAATCAGGAAAAACGTACCATCCAAAAACTGGATGTGCAAAACGAAGAAACGGTACAGGCGTATTATAAAGCGGAATATTATGGCAACACGGTAGGCCCGTCGGTCAACTTTGTCAACTGTCTGTCACTGTCACTCGTTAGTCTTTTTGGTACGTTGTTATTTTTAAACGGCCATATGACCGTGGGGAATATTGCGTCGTTTGTGCTGTATTCCCGTAAATTCAGCGGCCCAATCAACGAAGTGGCCAATATATTTGGCGAACTGCAATCTACCTTTTCAGCGGCGGAGCGGGTGTTTGCTCTACTGGATGAAGAAGTGGAACCGGCTGACCGCCCGGACGCTGAGTCCCTTTTACAAGTGCAGGGAGATATTGCCTTGCACCATGTGGATTTTGGGTACAAAAAGGGTGCGCCAGTCATCCGGGATTTGTCGCTGCATGCGCCTAAAGGTTCCCTGATCGCCATTGTGGGACCTACCGGAGCAGGTAAGACCACGCTGGTTAATCTCCTTATGCGATTTTATGATCCCGATAGCGGCAGCGTGACCATGGATGGGCATGATATCCGGGATTTACACCGAAAAGAGGTGCGCAGGGCCTACTCCATGGTGTTGCAAGATACTTGGCTATTCTCGGGTACCGTGTTTGAAAACATTGCGTATGGGAAAGAAGGCGCCACCCGGGAAGAAGTGCAAAAGGCCTGTCAGGCAGCCGGTATCGATTCATTTATTCGGTCGCTGCCCAAGGGATACGACACCATGATCCATGAAGACGCGTCCAACCTGTCCAAAGGGCAAAAGCAGTTAATGACTATTGCCCGGGCCATGTTGCTGCCCTGCGAATTATTGATTCTGGATGAAGCTACCTCCAATGTGGATACCCGCACGGAAGAACAGATTCAGGCGGCTATGCGCACGCTGATGAAGGACAAAACTTGTTTTGTGATTGCCCATCGGCTTTCGACGGTGCGCAATGCCGACTGTATTTTGGTAGTCCGTGACGGGCAGGTGGTGGAACAGGGGCGCCACGAAGAGTTGATGGAACAGGGCGGTTTTTACGCTAAGCTATATCAGGCTCAATTTTCCTGAAAAAATCTCCGTTTTGTCCAAAAACGGAGATTTTTTTGTTCCCAATGCGAA
>CAJKJS010000205.1 GCA_905200265.1 uncultured Oscillospiraceae bacterium | reverse complement strand
GGATACCACATCATTTTTCAGCATATAAGCGCACAGTTCATGCATAGGGCGGGGAAGAGCGTTGGCAAATACCGAAATAACCCCTTTGCCACCCAGTGCCATCATAGCCATGGTGGTGTCGTCTTCACCGGAATAAATGGCCAGGTCATCACCACAGAGGGAATGTGTATAAGCCATAGCGGCTACGTTACCGTTCGCTTCTTTGCATCCGGCAATCAACGGATGTTTGCTCAGTTCCTGATACGTTTTCGGTTGAATATTCACGCCCGTACGCGAAGGAACATTATACAGAATGCTGGGAATCGAAACCGAATCAGCAATCGCTGTAAAATGACGAATCAGTCCAGCCTGCGATGTTTTATTATAATAGGGAGTTACTTGCAATAGGCCGTCAGCCCCGATTGACTCTGCATACCGGGACAGCTCGATAGCCTTTGCCGTGTTATTCCCACCGCAGTTACAGATCACGGGAATGCGATGATTGACATGATCCACCGTGAATTTCATAACGCGCTTGTGTTCTTCCAGTGTCATGGTGGACGCTTCCCCGGTGGTGCCGCAGGAAATAATCGCGTCAGTTCCATTTTCTACTTGAAATTCAATCAGGCGGGCCAGTACATCGTAATTGATGCTACCATCTTTATGCATAGGCGTAATAATAGCTACGCCGCAACCTTCAAAAATTACCTTTTTCATAGGACGCATACCTTCCTTTCGGATTGTTTCAAAAAGGATTAGTCCAAATACCCTTTAGCAGCCAACAGTTCCGCCATGAGAACAGCACCGCCAGCAGCTCCGCGCAGGGTATTGTGCGACAAAGATACAAATTTTACATCATACTGGGTATCGGGACGCAGACGACCTACCGAAACAGCCATACCATTTTCCAGGTTGCGGTCCAGTTTTGTTTGAGGACGGTCGGCTTCCGTAAAATAGTGCAGGAACTGTTTCGGAGCACTGGGCAAGTTCAGCTTTTGCGGCTCACCCGTGTACGATTCCCAGCGCTGAATCATTTCGTCAAGCGAAACTTTCTTTTCAAACGAAGCAAACACAGCGGCCATGTGACCATCCGAAACCGGTACCCGCAGGCACTGCGCCGTAATGCTGGGCGTCGTAGCGGTTACAATTTGATCCCCTTCAATATGGCCCCAAATTTTCAGCGGTTCCTGTTCCGATTTTTCTTCTTCCCCGCCGATATACGGAATCACGTTATCCAGAATATCAGGGAAGGTTTCAAATGTTTTCCCAGCGCCGGAAATCGCCTGATAAGTGCAAGCAAGCGCTTTGGTAATGCCCAGATCTTTCAGTGCATTCAGTGCAGGCACATAGCTTTGCAGAGAACAATTGGATTTTACCGCTACAAAACCGCGTTTTGTGCCCAAACGTTTGCGCTGTGCCAGAATAATTTCGGCGTGTTCGGGGTTGATTTCCGGAATAATCATAGGGACATCGGGGGTAAAGCGGTGGGCAGAGTTATTGCTCATAACAGGGCATTCCGCTTTCGCATAGGTTTCTTCCAATTTACGGATCTCGTCTTTTTTCATATCAACGGCGCAGAAGACAAAATCAACCAGCGACGTGATTTTCTCTACATCTTTTTCGGCATCAAATAGAACCATGTCTTTCATGGAATCGGGAATATCCGTCGCCATGGCCCAACGTTTTCCTACCGCTTCGGTATACGTTTTGCCAGCCGAACGGGAGGAGGCCGCCAAGGCCGTCACGTGGAACCAGGGGTGATTTTCCAGCAGGGTAGCAAAGCGCTGCCCTACCATACCAGTGGCACCGATAATACCGACTCTATACTGTTTTTTCATGGTTCAATTCCTCCAAGGTATCAGAGATTTCCTCTGCAATTACGGGATCACAGTCTATTTTAACAAAAAAACCGGTTGAAAACCGGTCACCAATTCCATATAATAGTACTGTATGTTTCGAAAAGCAAATTTGCCTTTCGAAAAAAGAACCATTCCATGGATCTGATGACAGAACCAGATTTTGTCATGGAAAAAAAGCCTGCCACCGCGTAATTACCGCTCTTAATACATTTTATTTTATTGGCAGTCTAATCATACCATGACAATTTTTTCTTGTCAATTCCCTGCATATGGATCTTTGCAGAATAAATTAGCGGCTGCTTTCGTCCTTGCCTGCCGAAAAGGGGATTTTGGCCCGCTATGAAAAGTTTTATGAAAGAAAGAATGGGTTAACTTGCAAAATGTATCAATGAAAACGTCCGATTTTTACTACGATCTCCCACAAGAACGTATTGCGCAAACACCGGTAGAACCTCGCGACCATTCCCGCTTAATGGTGTTGGACAAGCACACCGGTGAAATGGAGCACCGCCATTTTTACGATATTGTCGATTACCTACAACCGGGTGACTGCCTCATTATGAATGATAGCCGGGTTTTACCGGCCCGTTTGTATGGCCATAAGGAAGAAACCGGCGGTCAAATGGAATTTCTGCTTTTGCAAAACTTGGGAGCAGATCGCTGGGAAGTGCTGGCAAAACCTGGAAAAAAGGCAAAACCTGGGGTTCGCTTTCAGTTTGGCGATGGAAAATTGACAGCTGAGGTATTAGAAGTAAAAGAAGACGGGAATCGAATCGTTCAGTTTTCTTATAAAGGAAACTTCTATGTGCTTCTCGATGAAATTGGACAAATGCCGCTTCCTCCTTATATTAAGGAAAAGCTCCAGGACAAAGAACGGTATCAAACGGTTTATTCTCATGAAGTGGGGTCGGCAGCGGCGCCAACTGCCGGACTGCATTTCACACCGGAACTTATGAACAAAATCCGGGAAAAGGGTATTTCCATTGGATTTGTTACCCTCCATGTAGGGCTTGGTACCTTCCGTCCGGTAAGTGCGGAGCGGATTGCAGACCATAAAATGCATGCCGAACATTATCATATGCCGGCTGAAACCGCTGAACTGATTCGTCGTACGAAACAAGCAGGAGGCCGGGTTATTGCCGTAGGGACCACCAGTTGCCGTACACTGGAATCTGTAGCTGTACAACACGATGAAATTTGCGAATGTGAAGGATGGACAGATATCTTCATTTACCCGGGTTATGCTTTCCGGGTGTTGGATGCGTTGATTACTAATTTCCATCTGCCGGAAAGCACGCTGGTTATGTTGGTTTCGGCTCTGGCAGGAAGAGAAAATATTCTGCATGCGTATCGCATTGCAGTAGAAGAAAAGTACCGGTTCTTTAGTTTTGGAGACGCCATGTTTATTGCGGACCTGCACCCCCAATCTGGTAACAAGGTAACTGATACTAAAAATAAGGAAGGATGCTGATCCATGTATAAACTTATCAAACAGGAGGGAAAAGCCCGCCGGGGCGTGTTTGAAACCGTGCACGGCACGGTACAGATGCCTGCTTTTATGAATGTAGCTACCTGTGGGGCCATTAAAGGGGCGGTATCGGCGCTGGATCTCAAAGATCTTCATTGCCAGGTCCAGTTATGTAACACCTATCATCTTCATCTGCGTCCCGGAGATGAGACGGTAAAAAAACTGGGCGGCTTACATAAAATAACGCGTTGGGACGGGCCCATCCTGACAGACAGCGGTGGATTCCAGGTTTTTTCCCTGGCCAAATTGCGCAATATTAAAGAAGAAGGCGTCACGTTCGCTTCCCATATTGATGGGCACCGGATTTTCATGGGGCCCGAAGAGAGTATGCGTATCC